>JASHRZ010000663.1 GCA_030037055.1 Alphaproteobacteria bacterium | reverse complement strand
GGCTGCCGCCGGCAGGGGCGAGCCTGATGCCGGCCTTGCCGGTGCCGGCGCCGTGGCCCGCGGCGGCGCCGCCGGCGGTGAAGGCGGGTAGCGGGTAGGGCAGTCATTCGCAGTCAGTTGGTGCGCCGTTCGACCCCGCGCGTCGGCACCGGTTTCCCGCCCATCGCGGCGATTGCGCGCGGTTCATGCGCCTCAATGCTTCGGCATGCGACGCTTTTGCGTGCTGCCGCGATTGAGGTACACTGACGCCGTGAAGACGTCGTCACATGCCGAGCTGGCTCGACTGTCGGCACAGGAACGGCTGGCGCTCATCGGCGATCTTTGGGACAGTCTCGCCATCGGTTGTCGGCACGTGCACGTCGATCATCGGCACGGCGGCGAACTTCTCGAGCACGCTGCGCGGCGTCAGGCCCGGCGCCAAGGCATGCAGGCGGCGGCCGAGCGTGACCGCAATAGGCGAGGAAGGCGGCGGTGTGGGCGCGCTCGCGCGCCGCGCCGCGCTTCATCAGCAGCTCCTGGCGCTTGAGCTTCATCGCCGAGAGTTGCCCGAGCCTGGTCCAGAGCCACGCCGAGCGCATCGGCATCAGCCGCCAGTCGCTTTATGCCGTGAGTGAGAGTTGATTTCTTAGACGGCGGTCGCTCTGTTGCTCGCTGTCGGCCTAGGGCAGCGCCGCAGCTTACGCCGACTTTCCGACCGCCTCCCGGAATTCAACCGGTACCGCAATGCTTCGACTGCGGCCGCCATGCAAATCGACTCCGACCGCAATTGTCATCGCACCCGCAGCGCCGGCAATCAAAATATCGCGTCCCCGGAACTATCGGTCGCTGCCACGCCAGACTCTTTCCTCCGTCCAGCCGAGTTCCGCGATCTCCGCGGCGCGCAAAGTCGCCTCTTCCGCCAGGAAGAATTCGTCAAGCTGAGGCGGGCGCACGGACGTGCCGCTGAGCATGGCGTGCGCCTGGCCGCGATGATGAACCTGATGCTGAAAGAGGTGAAGCAACAGTCGATCCATCCGTTCGCGCTGAACGCCCGAACGACGGCGCAGCTCGATGATCCGGTCCAGACCGCCCGCTTCCAGCGACTCCACCACCGCAATCAGCCGCCGGTCCACCTCCTCCTGCGCCTCTCGGAGCGCGGCCACGGTCTTGCACGGCTCCGGTTCCGACCAAGCGGCCGGACGAAGCCGGCCGCCCTCCATCGCGTCCACATAGAAGCGATCAACAATCAAAATGTGATTTAACGTGGCCGCCAGGCTCGGGAAGAAACCGATTCGCGGCGCCGTGAACTCGGCGGGCGAGAGCGCCGCACAAGCGGCTAGCAGGCGGTGGTTTGCCCACCGATTGTTGTGAGCCATGGCTCGATAGGGAAGGATATTGATCTGCATTTTCCACTAACGCCGGCGCCGCCAATCAAGCATTGTGTCCCCGAAACTCTATCTGAGGTCGACGATCGCGAGCTTGTTGACGCCGCTGCAGGCGAGATAAAGCTTGAAATCGGGGGTCGCCACGAGATTGCGCACGACGCCGCCGCCGGAAGGAATATCCTCGCGCGCGAAATCGCGGGTTCTGGGATCGAAGCGCACGATGGTGTTGGGCTCGACGCCCGATTCGCTGTACCACACGGTGCCGTCGGGCGCCACGGCGATGCCGTAGGGCCGGGAACGGGGCCCGCCGGGCGAGGCCCATTCCTCGACCCGGCCGGTCTTGGGATCGAGGCGCCCCAGATATCCCCGGGCATAGTCGGTGTAATAGAGGAGACCGTCGGGCGCGACCGTGATCCGGCGCGGGCGTGCGCCGCCCTCCGGCAGCACGTATTCCTTGATCTCCATGGTCGCGGGATCGACGCGGCCGATCTTGTTGCCGCCGAATTCGCAGAAATAGATCGCGCCGTCCGCGCCGACGACCATGCCGTAAGGCACGGCATTCGCTGTCGGCACCTCCTTCAGCCGCATCGCGCCCGTCTCGGGATCGAGCCTGCCGACGTAATTTCCGCCCTGCACGGTGAACCATAAAATTCCCTTCCGGTCGAGAACGGGGGTGTGCGGATCCCTCGCGCGGGGCTCGGGGATCTTGTACTCGGTTACGCCGCCGGTCTTCGGGTCGAGCTTGCCGATATAGCCGGCATAGTTGGCGGTGAACCAGATGTTGCCCTGCGCATCGGCGACGAGGCCGTGCGGCCCGGAATTCGCGGTCTTCAGCGGGAATTCACGGATGATACCGGTGGCGGGATCGAGCCGGCCGAGCCTGTTGGCGAGCTGCGCCGTGTACCAGAGCGCGCCGTCCGGCGCGCGCGCGGGATCATGCGGACGACCGTTCGGGGTCGGGAGATCATATTCCTTGATCGCGAGCTTGAGCTCGTTCGCCGCCGAGGCCGCCAGCGCCAGCGTCCCGAGAGAAGCCGCCGCGGCGAATGCCAGGGCGAACACCCGATTCATGCACTGCCTCCCTTGGCAGGATGAAGGCCGCGACACGTGCCATCCTTGTTCGAATGGCGCCCGCCGCCGCGCGCGGACCGCGCCGTCGAAGCCGCTCGTCGCGAACATCGACGCCAACCCTTTTATAGGTGCAGGCATCCGCCGCCGCCAGATCATTCCCGGCGGCGGCGAGCCAGATGGCGGCCGAAACGAGTGATCCCTCGCCGGGCAGGGACGCAGTTCATAGCCGCCGGAATCAGACGGGGCGCACTCTTGCGGACGCGCCCCGTTAATCGACCCAGGATCACCGCCTTGGCCTTCTCCGTCATGTCGTGGTGCGAGCGCGACCTGAAGTCGGCGATGAGCCCTTCATTGAGCTGATCATGCGCGGGATTAAGCGCAAACCCGCCGCCGCCCTGAGCAGCGTTCTCGCCATTGGCCTTGCCGGCCGCAGGATGGCCTGTGTCCGTGGAGGCAGTGGCGTATTGGCCAGTGACGGCAGCCGGTGACCGCTGCCGCAAGCGACGAGTAGGAAATGAGGAAGGCGTAGCCCATGCGCTTCAAGGGCAAGCCGCTCGATGGAAAGCGCGTGGCCTGGAGCGAGCCCTCCCGCTTCCCGAGGTCAAGGCGGTGGGCCGTGTGCTCGGCTGCTCCGTGAACGACCTGCTGGCCGCCTCGGTCGCCGGCGCGCTCCGCGACTGCCTGGCCCAGAACGGCGACGCCACGGCCGGCGTCGAGCTGAGCGCGGTGGTGCCGGTCGATCTTCGCCCGTCCGGCAGCGAAAGGGAATTGGGCAACCGCTTCGGCGTCGTCGGGGTCGAGCTGCCGGTCGGCATCGAGAACCCTTTGGCCCGCCACCACGAGGTGCGCCCGCGCATGGAGGAGCTCAAGCGATCCTACGAGCCGCCGGTGACGCTCGGACTCTTCGCCGCGCTGAGGCTTCGCGCCGCAAATCCTGAAAGAGCAGCCCTTCGATCTCCTCCTGAGCCGGGCCACGGCGGTCATGACCAACGTCCCGGCCCGCAGCATCCGCTTTACATGGGGGGCGCGAACATCAAGCAGATAATGTTCTGGGTGCCGCAGCAGTCCGGCGATCTCGGCATGGGCGTGTCGATCCTGTCATTCGACGGCCGCGTGCAATTCGGACTCATGACCGATGCGGCGCTCGTACCCGATCCCCAGGCCATCATCGCCCATTTCCGACCCGAGTTCGAGAAGCTTCTGTACTTCGTGCTGATGGAACTCGAGACGTCGGTTGAATCGCGGCCGGTCGGGCATGGCGGACCACATCCGCCCAGCCAACCGCCGCCGGGATGAGAGCAGCGCGGCAGCCGCGCGCCCTCCCGCACCGAGACGAGCGTCCGCTCTTCGGTTTGCAACCTTGATCAGGCCCTGCGGGCCGTAGACCGCACCGCGCGGCCGCGTCCGCCCCGCCTGCCGGGAGGGGCCGAGAGCTTTTCGGTCACGGCGACCAATTCGTCGATGCGGCGGTTCAGGCCATCGATGTCCTTCTTGGTCGGCAGGTTAAGCCGGTGAAGGGCGCGACCCAGCGGATCTTCCAACATCTCCCCAAGCTTGTCCCACCTCTCGGTGGTTTGCGCCGTAAACTCCTCGATCCTCTCGCTCGCCACCTTCCTCGTGCGCTTGCGAACCGCTTCTCCGCG
>JASHRZ010000662.1 GCA_030037055.1 Alphaproteobacteria bacterium | reverse complement strand
TCGCGCCTCTTATCCGAAGCATTGCAGGTTGGCTTCGGCCTGCGCCTGGCGGAGCTGCTCGATCGCCTGCTTGATCTCGGGCGGATCGCGGAAGAGGCCGACGCGGCCGCCGACTCCGCCGCCCAATTGCAGGCTCAAGGCCGTTTCCGCCTTCTCGTATTGCTCGAAAGGCAGGTGCTTGGCGATGAGGTCGATGCTGCAGGAGCATTTGAGCAGCGCCTCGCGCGTGTTGCCGTTGGCTGCCATGCAGCCCAGCACGTAGTCGACCGTCTCCGCCGTCGGATAGTCGTTCGCCGCGGTGGCGGGCGCCGCGGTCATGAGCAAGACGGCAAGCGCCAGGACGACCTTAGGCTCAGTGCTTTTCTTCGTGCTTTCCCGCATAGGTCATCCACTCCTCGAAAGTGTCGGGTGCCACGTCCGGCGCGCCCAGCGTGGTGCTGATCTGGTAGATTCTGCCGGGGACTGCATCGGACAGAATGAAGCGATAGGTCTTTTCGGCAAAGGCCGGGAAGCGCGCGAGATTGGGATCGTGGCGGAACGGCGCCAGCTCGATCTCGGTGGCTTGACGCGTCGCGCCGTCGATGGTCACCTCGACCCGATGCATCGCGGCTTGGTCGACGAAGGCCGCGCGGATGCGGTTGCGGAAATATAACGTCGAGCCCCCCGTCACCGCTCGCATCTCCATCACGTCATGCTCCAGGAAGTACATCAGCAACGGGTTGCCATTGAAGCCGATGGCCGGCGGGAAGTCGACGCGGCGGTCGCCGGTCAGGAAATCGATCCAGACATCCTTCCTTCCGTCCTGGCGCACGGCGCGGATATCGGCGCTGACCTTGTCTACATACTCGCCTTCGGGCCCGCCGCGATGACGAAAGGTGTAGTCGAGAACGATCGGATGGCGGATTTCCTTGAGGTGGTCGGTCCCGAACAGGGCGACCTGCGCAGGGCTCAGCGGCCGGTCGTCGTCGGCCGCCGCCGCGGCCATGCAGGCGGCCAGCGTCATCACGGCCAAGCCCACGATTTTACTCAGCTTTCGGCTCATCGGCTCCTCTCCTTCGGTCGCGGCTTCTGCGGCGGCGTCCAACGGCTGTAATCGGCGCCATGATATTCGGCTGGGAATTTTTGTCCAAGCGGCGGCGCACCCTCCCCTCGCGCGGCGGCAGCGTCCTCCGCGAGGATTGCAAGGCGTTGAAGACTCGGCCATTCTTCAGGCGGAGGGCCGTCATGGCGTGGACGCTTGCCGATGCCTTGGGAATCGAACGCCGGCCGGCGCCGCCGCAGGTCTATCGCATCCTGGTGCGCGACCTCGTGCTGCCCTGTCGGATCGGCGTCTACGACCATGAAAGGCAGGCGCCGCAACGGGTGCGCATCAATGCCCAATTGCTCGTGGAACGGGGCGCCACCGAAAGCGACGAGCTGCGCCACGTGCTCAACTATGAGACGATAGTCGAGGGAATTCGCGCACTGGCGCGGGGCGGGCATATCGAGCTCATCGAGAACCTCGCGGAGCAGGTGATGGCGGTCTGCCTGGCGAGCCCGCGCGCGCTGGCGGCGCGGATCAGCGTCGAAAAGCTCGACGTCTTTGCCGATGCCGAGAGCGTCGGGGTGGTGCTCCGGCGCCGCCGTCCGACACGGCTGCCCGCCGGCTGACATGACGGTGGTGGTGAAGCTCGGCGGCAGTCTTGCCGCGGCCGGGACGCTTGCCTCCTGGCTGGCGGTGGTGATCGAGCATGGCGGCGGTCGCGTCGTCGTCGTGCCCGGCGGCGGCGCCTTTGCCGATGCCGTGCGCGAGGCGCAGCGCCGCGACGGTTTCTCCGATCTCGCGGCGCATCGCATGGCGGTGCTGGCGATGGAGCAATATGCCTGGATGCTGTTCGATCTCGCGCCAATGCTCGTCCCCTGCGCCAGCCTGCCGGAGATGCGCGCGGCGCTCGGCGACGGCAGCGTGGCCCTGTGGCTGCCGAGCCGCATGGTCCTGGCCGATCCGCGCATCGCGGGCAATTGGCAGGTGACCTCCGACAGCATTGCCGCTTGGCTGGCGCGTCGGCTCGAGGCGCAGCATCTTGTGCTGGTCAAATCGGCGTCGGCCCCGCCGGCGGCGGCGGTGGAGCTTGCGGCGCTCGGCTATGTCGATCCCGCCTTTCCCGCTTATGCCGAAGCGGCGCTTTGTCCGGTTTGCTTCTGCGGTCCTCGCGAGACGGCATGCCTCGCCGCGGCGCTGGCTTTGCGCTAGCATTTCGATGATGCGCCGCAACGCCGCCGGCCCGCCGCAGCGCCTTGCCTGGGCGCTCACCGGTTCCGGGCATTTCTTCACCGAATGCCTGGAGCTGATGCGCGGGCTCGAGCAGTTCGATCTCTTCATCAGCCGCGCCGCGGCCGAAGTGGTGCGCATGTACAAGGAGGAGGTCCGGGGCCTCCCGGCGAGCACGCGCATCTTCAAGGATACGACGGCCTCGGCGGCGCCTGTGGGGCTGTTCTACCAGGGCGTCTACCACACGCTCGTACTCGCGCCGGCGACGTCGAACACGGTGGCGAAATGCGTTGCGGGGATTTCCGACACGCTTGCCACCAACGTCTTCGCGCAGGCGGGAAAATGCCGCATTCCTGCCATCGTCTTCGCCTGCGACACCGCGCCCGAGCTCGACACCCAGGCGCCGGGCGGGATGGTCAAGGTCTATCCGCGGCGGATCGACCTCGAGAATGTCGAGCGCCTCAAGCAGTTCGAGGCGACCGAGGTGGTGCTGTCGATGGTCGAGCTCGAGCACAGCGTCCGGCGGCGGCTGCAATGTCTCGACACACGCTGTTCCTGACCGGGCATCTCGCCGAAAAGCGGCTGCGCAACGTCCTCGACGGGCTCGCCGATCTCGACTTCTCCTGGATCGTGCACGATATCGGCATCCAGGTCGCGGCATTGATGACCGCCGACCTCATCCGGCGCCGCCTGCCGAAGGACGCGATGGGCGCCGACCGGATCATCGTCCCCGGTCATTGCCAGGGCGATCTCGCCGGCCTCGGCGCCGCGCTCGGCATTACGGTCGAGCGCGGGCCGGAGGATCTGCACGACCTCCCGGCCTTCTTCGGCCGCGCCGGCGAAGCGATCGATCTCAGCGCGCATGAGGTGCGCATCTTCGCCGAGATCGTCGACGCGCCCAAGCTCTCGGTCGACGGCATCCTCGCCCGCGCCAAGGCGTTCGCCGCCGATGGCGCCGAGGTGATCGATCTCGGCTGCCTGCCGGCAACGCCCTTTCCTCACCTCGAGGAGGCGATCGCCGCCCTGAAGGGGCTCGGGCTTGCCGTGAGCGTCGACAGCGCCGATCTCGGCGAGCTCAGGCGCGGCGATCGCGCCGGCGCCGATTTCGTCCTCAGCCTCAACGAATCCTCGCTCGACCTCGCGGCGGAGATGGCGGCGACCCCGATCGTGATCCCCGCCCGCGCCGGCGATCTCGACTCGCTCTGCCGCGCCGCGGAGCGGCTGCTGCATCGCGGCCGAACATTCATTGCCGATTCTGTCCTCGACCCGATCCCGTTCGGCTTTGCCGCTTCGCTGCTGCGCTATGCAGAGCTGCGGCGGCGGTTGCCGGTGGCGCGCATTCTCATGGGCGTCGGCAATGTCACCGAGCTGGTCGATGCCGACACTACCGGCATGAACGCGCTGCTCTTCGGCGTCATCGCCGAGCTCGGCATCACCGATGTGCTGGCGGTGCAAGTGAGCCCGCATTGCCGGCACGCCGTCCGCGAGGCCGATCGCGCCCGACGGCTCATGCATGCCGCAAAGCAGCTCCGTCGTCTCCCCATCGACATTGATGCCAGCCTGATGGCGCTGCGCGACCGCAAGCCCTTCGCTACCACCGCCGAGGAGATCGCCGAGACGGCGGCGCAGATCCGCGACGCCAATTTCCGCATCGAGCTCGCCGCCGACGGCATCCACCTCTATAACCGCACCCAGCACCGTGTCGCCGCGGGCGCGTTCGCGTTCTTTTCCGGCCTCGGCGTCGAGGCCGATGGCGCGCACGCCTTCTATCTCGGCGTCGAACTGGCGCGCGCCGAGATCGCCTGGCAGCTCGGCAAGCGCTACATCCAGGACGAGGCGCTGGACTGGCACAGCGCCGTCGATGCCGTGCCGCGCGAGGCGCATCGCGCGCCCGGCCC
>JASHRZ010000661.1 GCA_030037055.1 Alphaproteobacteria bacterium | reverse complement strand
GGCCGCCCGCGCCGGAGGTCGCTGTCGTCCATCGCCGGCAGGTCGTCATGCACCAGCGAATAGGCATGCACCAGCTCGATCGCCGCCGCCACCTGCAGCGCGCGGCTGCGCGCGACCGAGAAGAGCCGCGCGCTCGCCAGCACGAGAAAGGGCCGCAAGCGCTTGCCCGGCGCCAGCGCGGCATAGCGCATCGCCTGGAAGACCCGCGCCTCGAGCCCCTCCGGTACGGCGATCAGCCGGTCGAGCACCCTGTCGGTGAGCGCCGCCGCCTCGGCAAGCGCGTTCGCGAAGCCCGTGCCGGGCGTCCAGAGCGTCCCAGTCAAGGGCGGCGGGCTCCGTCGTCGGCAGGCCGTCGGCGCCGATGACGATCTTGTCGACGCGCGCCTGCGCCTCACGCAGCTTCGCCTCGCAATGCCGCTTCAGCAACGCGCCGCGCTCATAGGCGATGATGGCATCGTTGAGCTTGCCGCTGCCCGCCTCCAGGCGCTTGACGATCTGCTCGAGCTCGGCGAGCGCGTCCTCGAAAGTCATCGCGGCGATGTCGGGCGGCACTGCCGGTTCGACCATGTTCCCTCGCTTGAGACCCGCGCCACTTTAGAAAAGCGCCCGCCAAGCGCGCAAGGCCGAGGGCCGCGGCGCCTCGGGGGCTTGCCCGCGCGGCGCGGCTCCCGCGGATGCTGCGCAATCGCCGATGCCGCCGGCGACGAGCCTCGCGCGCGAGGTTTACGCCGCCAAAAGGGCGCGGACGTGGGCGGCGGCGCTGGCGGCGAGCGCGTCGAGGTCGTAGCCGCCTTCGAGTGCGGAGACGATGCGTCCTTGGCAATGCCGCGCGGCGCACGCCATGAGCCGTTCGGTGACCCAGGCGTAATCCGCCTCGACCAGCATGAGCTGCGCCAGCGGGTCGGCGCGATGGGCGTCGAAGCCGGCGGAGATGAGGATGAAATCGGGCCGGAAATCCTCGAGCGCCGGCAGGATGAGCTCGTTGAAGGCGCGGCGGAACTCGGCCGAGCCCGACATCGGCCGCAGCGGCACGTTGACGATGTTGCCGACCCCGGTCTCGCTGCGCCCGCCGGTGCCGGGATAGAGCGGCGACTGGTGCGTCGAGGCGTAGAAGACATGCGGGTTGTTCTCGAAGATCGCCTGCGTGCCGTTGCCGTGATGGACGTCGAAATCGATGACCGCGGCGCGTTCCAGCCCGTGCTTCTGGCGCGCGCGCTGGGCGCCGATGGCGACGCTGTTGAAAACGCAGAAGCCCATGGCGCGCTCGGCCTCGGCATGATGGCCGGGCGGGCGCACGGCGCAGAAGGCGTTGTCGGCCTCGCCTTCGGCAACGGCATCGACGGCGGCGCAGACCGCGCCCACCGCGCGCAGCGCCGCCTCGCCCGAGCGCGGCGACAGGACGGTATCGGCGTCGAGCGCGGCATGGCCACGCTGCGGCACCGCCGCCAGCACCGCCTGGATGTAGGCGCGGGGATGGACGCGTGCGATCTCGTCGAGCTCGGCGCGCGGCGCCTCGCGCCGCTCGAGCGCGGAGAACTCCTGCTGGTCGAGGCCGCCGAGGACAGCGCGCAACCGGTCGGGGGATTCCGGGTGATAGCTGCCGGGATCGTGCTCCAGGCAGGCCCCATGGGTATAAAGCAGCGTCGTCATCGCGAGTCCGGCCTCCCCGATCAGTTTCGCACATCCGCCCCCGTTTCGGCCATGCGGATCGACAGGCTTGCCGCGCCGCGGAGGGGCCGTCAGTATAGGCGCCGCCGCAGGGGGCCAACTCTGCCAAGAACGAAAACGGGCGTCGGGAGGCGCAAACGTGAGGCGAGCATTTGCGGCAGTTTCCGGCGCCGTTCTTTTGCTGTTGTCCGCACCGCCAGGACGCGCCGCCGACGCGCCGCCGGCGATCGTCGTCCATGCCGGCAAGGCCGACAGCCTCAACCACGCGCTGGCGCTGCAATTCGCCGAGGCGCTGGCGCAAGGCAACAACGCCCTCACCGTAGAGGTCGAAGAGAGCCAGGGCTCGGTGCAGAACATCAGGGATGCCCTGCATCGCGGCGGCCATTATGTCTTCACCACGCCACCCAACCTCATCATGCAGGCCCGGCACGGCGACAAGCCCTTCGAGAAGGACCCGCGCTATCGCGACATCCGTGCGCTGTTTCCGATCCCGCCGCTCACGCTCCACTGGGTGGTGCGTGCCGACAGCGGCATCAAGCGCCTGCCCGATCTCGCCGGCAAGAGCCTCGTCCCCGGCGCCAAGGGCAGCTTCGGCGAGCGCCAGACGGTTTCGGCGCTGCATGCGCTAGGGCTTGACACTCGCGTCCAGCTCATTGACATCGATCCCGCCGGAGCGCAGGCGGCGCTGGCCGGAAGCCAGGTGGCGGGGGTGGCGCTGGCCGGCACGGTGCCGCTGCCGGCGGTCCGCGATCTCGCCAAGGCGGTGCCGATCCGCCTGCTGAGCCTAACCCATGCCGAGCTTGAAATGGTGCTGGCGGCCGACGACAGCACGGCGGCCGAAACCATCCCCAAAGGCACCTATCCCGGCCAGGACGAGGCCGTCGCCAGCATCGGCCTCCCGGCCGGCGTCTACGCTACGACGGCGATGAGCGAGAAGACGGCTTATGCCATCACCAAGGCGTTCTGGTCGCAAAAAGCGGCGCTCGGCCGGCGCTATCCGCCCTGGAACTCGGTAAGCCCCGCCTCGCTCGCCCAGCTCGGCGTCAAGCTGCACAAGGGCGCCGAGCGGTATTATAAAGAGGCCGGCATCAAGCTGCCGCCGGCGCAGCGATAGGAGCCTGCGGCTTGACCGTCGATTTCCTGGTCCTGGGCGCCGGCATGGCTGGCGCCGCTGCCGGATATTTCCTCTCCGAGCGCGGCCGAGTGCTGATCCTCGAGCGCGAGGACACGCCCGGCTATCATTCGACCGGCCGCTCGGCGGCGCTCTATACCGAGACCTACGGCAATGAGACGATCCGCGCGCTGACCTCGGCGAGCGGCCGCTTCTTCCGCGCCCCGCCTCAGGGCTTCGCCGAGGTGCCGCTGCTGAAGCCGCGCGGAGTGCTGATGGTGGCGCCGGCGGCGGAGGAGGCGCGCTTTGAGGCGGCCTTCGAGCTTGGCCGGCGTTTTGCGCCGGGGCTGCGGCGGCTCAGCCGGGCGGAGGCGCTGGCGCTCTGCCCCGTGCTGCGCGAGGACTGGCTCGGCCATGCCTTTCTCGAGCCCGAGGCCATGGACATGGATGTCCATGCCATTCACCACGGCTTCCTCGCCGGCATACGCGCCCGGGGCGGCCGGCTGCTGACCGCCGCGGCGCCGCATGCGATCGCGCGCGCGGCCGGCCTATGGCAGGTGCACACCGCGCAAGGCAGCTTCGCCGCGCCAGTGCTGGTGGACGCCGCCGGCGCCTGGGCCGATGAGGTGGCGGCGGCGGCGGGGGTGGCGCCGATCGGGATCGCGCCGATGCGGCGCACCGTCCTCATCGTCGGGGCCCCGCGCGGCCTTGGCGTCGACGCCTGGCCGATGGTGGTCGACATCGCCGAGAGCTTCTATTTCAAGCCCGAGAGCGGAAGGCTGCTAATCTCGCCCGCCGACGAGACGCCGCTGCCGCCGCAGGACGTGCAACCCGAGGAGATCGACATCGCGCTCGCGGTCGAGCGCATCGCGACGGCGACGCGGCTCGAGATCCGCCGCATCGAGCGCAAATGGGCGGGGCTGCGCAGCTTCGCCCCGGACCGGACCCTGGTGATTGGCCCAGACCCGTGGGCGCCGGGCTTCGTCTGGATGGCCGGCCAAGGCGGTTACGGCATCAAGACCGCCCCGGCCGCCGGCGCCGCGCTGGCGGCGCTCGCTTGCGGCGAGGCGCTGCCGGCGGAGCTTTCAGCGCTGGGGCTCGCGCCGGCGCAGCTGCTGCCGGACCGGCTGCGCGCCGCGCAGTAGGGCGCTGTCGGGCCCGGCCGCGGCTAGAGCAAAATCCCGATCAGCGGGACGCAGTCACCAAGAGCCCTCTCCGCCCACGCTTGCCGGGGCGCAAATCGCTTCGCGACCGAACGAGCCTCCCCATCGCTCTTGCGAGCGATGGGTCTTTTCCCTCTCGCGCGGAAAGGAACGTCAAGCCGATTCCGACTTAGCCGAACGTGCTCTAGAGTCGATCGATCTCGTAATCCTCGCAGGAATAGCCGAGCAGGCTCAGGCCCTCTTCGAGATAATCGCCCAGTGCCGGCATTCCCGTGAGATAGGCGGCCGAACGGTGCCGGTGGCGCTCATTCGCCAGGTTTCTTGCCTCCTCCCATTCCTCCTTGGCGAAATCGCCGCGCCCCAGCCACGCCAGCGCGATCAGGTCGATGACCTCGTCATCGTTGAGGCTGTCGATCGCGGTGCGCAGCTCCGCGAAGGTGGGATCGTCGGCGTAGTCCTCCAAGACCTCGCGCTCGCCGCTGTCGGTCGGGTTGGAGCCGGGATCGGGTTCCACCGGGTCGACCTTGGCGTCGAATTCCCGCGCCTTGACGATGATATAGCAGACCTTCTCGATGCTGATGTTCAACTCGACCTCGGGCGTGTCTTCCTCGGCCATGTCGGCGCCTCCTGATCCTCGGCCGCAGCGACGCAGCGCCATCGCTCCGCCGGCCGAGCCATGCCCTTCCTATGCCACAGGCCCGCGCCGGTGCGCTTTGATGCAGGTCAAGCCGGGCGAACCCGCCGCGGAGGCGAGCCCGCTATTTGAGCGACTGGATGTAGACCGCCAAGGCATCGAACTGCTCGTGCGTCAGCCCGATCGGCGACATCTGGTGGCCACGCCTTCGGGCGTTCTCGTGGCCGCGCCGCTGCGCCTCGGCCAAGGCGTCGGCAGCCAAGGGCCGCTGGCGCGCGAGCCTATAGAAGGACGGCGCCCCTCCCACACCGAACAGGTGGCAGAAATTGCATTGCTGATCGGCGATTTCCTTGCCCGGTTCCACCCTGTCGTCGGATACCGACGGGCACACCCGACCGGGGTGGGATGGGGCGGAGTCCTGGCAGTGCCGCATATGGACGTCGAAGAGATAGGCGGCCACCCGGTCGTGGCGCACGGCAGGGACGTCCTGGAGCTGCCGATCGTTGATCAGCGCATGGAGCTCTTTGCGCTGCTCCGCGTTCATTGCTGAGACGGTTTCGTCCTGCCGGCCGAGTCCGTATTCCGCCTGCAGATAGCGATAATCCGCCTCTGTCACCTCGGCCGCCCCGGCGCGCAGCGCCAGCGCGGCGCCAGCAACCGCCGCAAGCGCCATCCATAACCACACTGATTTCATGATTGGGTTCCCTCCCCCGCGCGAACGACCCGGCTGCGCCACCGCTGGCGCTTCCAGCAACGGTGCGACAGGGGCTCCATCGGTTCGGGGGACATAATATCGGCTAAGACGCGGGTTGCGTATCTCATCCCCATAA
>JASHRZ010000660.1 GCA_030037055.1 Alphaproteobacteria bacterium | reverse complement strand
GGCGCCGTAGCGCTGGCCGAGCGCGACCAGGCGCACCAGCAGCGACCGGCGCGCGGCGGGATCGAGATCCCGCTCGCGCAGGCTGAGCCAGCGGCCGCCGGCGGCGAAGACCGCCTCGGCCACGACCTCGAGCGACCGGCGCGCCTGCCGCCGGTCGGTGATGACGAGGATCGGCGGCTGCGGGAGCCTCACCCGCCGACGAGGCCGAGCTGCGGGCTCGAGGGCTCCGCTTGGCTGCGCTTGGGAATGCGGCCTGCAAGACGCGCCGCGCGGCCGGCCTGCACCGCGAGCCGCATCGCCGCCGCCATGCGGCGCGGGTCATGCGCCTTGGCCACCGCGGTGTTGAGCAGCACGCCGTCGCAGCCGAGCTCCATCGCTTGCACCGCATCCGATGCGGTGCCGATGCCGGCATCGAGGATCACCGGCACCGGGCTCGTCACGCAGATGCGTTCGATGGCGTAGGGATTGATGATGCCAAGCCCGGTGCCGATCGGCGAGCCCAGCGGCATGACCGCCGCGGCGCCGAGATCAGCCAGCTTGCGGCAGGTGACGGGATCGTCGTTGCAATAGGGCAGCACGGTGAAGCCGTCCTTCACCAGTTCCTCGGTGGCGCGCAACAGCTGCTCGACGTCGGGATAAAGTGTTTCGCGGTCGCCGATCAGCTCGAGCTTGACCCAGCGCGTGCGCAGCGCCTCGCGGGCGAGCTGCGCCGTCAGGACGGCGTCGCGCACCGTAGCGCAGCCGGCGGTGTTCGGCAGCAGCGGATAGCGCCCGCCGAGAAGGTCGACCACGCTTTCGGCATAGGCTTCGAGGCTGATGCGCCGGATCGACACGGTGACCAGCGCCGGCTCGGCCGCGGTGAGCGAATCGAGCATCACCTGCTGATTGGGATAGCCGGCCGTGCCGAGCAGCAAGCGCGAGGAAAACCGCCGATCGGCGATCGCCAAGCCGTTGGCGGCGGTTGCGTTCTGCGTCATGCCCGCCTCATCCACCGCCGAAGGGCCGCACGATCTCGACCCGGTCGCCGGCGGCGAGCGACAGCTCGTGCCAGCTGCCCGCCGGAACGACCACGCCGTTCACCGCCACGGCGACGCCCCGTCTGCCGTCGATGCCGCGAGCCTTCAGCAATTCCGCCACCGTCGTGGCGGTGAACGGCTCGTCTCGGCCGTTGACGCAGATCTGCGCGCTCAAGCTTCCTCCTTCGCCGTGGCGGCAAAGCGTTCGATGGCGAAGGGCCGGATCGCGTCGTCGATCTCGCCTTGGAGGATGAAACGGCTTAGCGCCTGGGCCGTCACCGGCGTCAACAGAATGCCATTGCGATGGTGGCCGGTGGCGAGCACCAGGCCTTCGACCGGACTCGGCCCGAGCACCGGCGCGTCGTCGCGCGAGCCCGGCCGGAACCCGACCCACATCTCGTCGACCGCCAGCTCCTCGATTCCCGGCACCGCGCGCCAGGCGCCTTCGAGCAAGGCAAAAATGCCGCCGGCGGTAAGCGAGGGATCAAAGCCGCGCTCCTCCACCGTGCCCCCGACGATGAGCCGCCCGTCGCGCCGCGGCACGAGATAGACCTTGGGCGTCCAGACCACATGGTTGAGCAGCGGCGCGGCCGCATCCATGCGCAAGGCCAGCACCTGGCCTTTCACCGGACGCACCGGCGGCTGCGCCGCGCGCGGCAGCCCGGCGATTTCCGTCGACCACGCGCCGGCCGCGAGCACAATGATATCGGCCGGTTTCGAGGCGTCGCCGAGACGGATTGCCGCCGCGCGGCCGCCGACAATCTCGATCGCGCTGACCGGCGCATGCTCATGCAAGCGCCCGCCCGCGGCGAGAAACGCGCGGCGCAGCGCGGTCACCAGGCGGCGGTTGTCGACCTGGTGATCGTGCGGACTGAGCACGGCGGCGGCGAGGCTTGGATGGAGATGCGGCTCACGACGGCGTGCTTCGGCACCGCTCAACCATTCCAGCGCGACGCCGAGCGAGCGCTGATAGTCGTAATGGAAGCGCAGCTGCGCCACGTCATCGCGGGTGAGCGCCACCACCAGCGTGCCCTCGTCGCGATAGCCCACCCCCATGCCGGAGACCGCTTCCAGCTCGGCGGCAAAGCCCGGCCAAAGCTCCTGGCTTTGCCGGTTGAGCGCATAGAGCGTGGCCTCGCCGGGCTCCGCCTCGATGCCGGCGGCCAGCATGCCCGCCGCAGCCCAGCTTGCGCCATGCCCGGCCTCGCCGCGTTCGAAGAGGTCGACCGGGCAACCGGCGCCGGCAAGGCGCCAGCCGATCGCGAGGCCAATGGCGCCGCCGCCAATGATCGCAGCGCTCGGACGAGTAGCGGAAAGCGGGGATTTGGCGCGGATGGCGGGCTCCCTTCGCTGGTATTATCCAGACAGGTTCCGTGGGTATGATCTCAGCCGGCACGCGCCGGCACCCCAGCCGTGGGCTCAATGTGAGCCCGCGGCCGCCATCCTGCAAGAGCTTTCTCTGGCGCGCGGATGCCGTCGGCGGCGCGGCTTAGGCCTGGTTCGCCCGGCGCAAATGGACCACCACCGCAGGCACCTGCTCGGCTTCGCGGATGTGGCGTGCCGCAGCGGCGGCCTCGTCAGCGGTGGCGTAGCCGCCGGCGCGCACGATATACCAATCGCGACCGTCGTGATCGCGCCGGTGGACGACGGCCACCTCATAGCCCTTCCGATTGAGCTGGTCGGCGAGCTTGCGTGCATTGGGCTCGCTGGCGAAGGCGCCGAGCTGCAACACGAAGTCGGCGGTCTCGCCCACGGCCGGTTTGGCCGCGACCGGGGCCGGAACCGGCTCCGGCGATGGCGCCGCGGGCGGCTCGGCCGAGGATGACGGCGGGAACGACGGTGTGGCGGTCGCCTCTTGCGCAGCCGGTGGCGGCTCTGTTGCCGCTGGCTTCGGAGCTTCCGCCGTCGCAGGCGTCTGCGCAGGAGCCGGCGCCGCGTCCGCCGCCGTCTTCGGCGGCGCCGGCTCGGGCTCGACCGCTGCTGGCTTGTCCGCCGCACTCGCGTTCGGGGCATCGCTGGCGGGACCGGCCTCGGCCGGAAGCGGTGCCGCTTGCGCCGGCGCCTCCGCAGGTGCCGGTGCGGCCGCGGCCACTTCCGCCTTTGCCTGCTGGGGCGCGGCCGTTGGCGCTGTCGGGTTTGGCGTCTCGGCGGGCGTCGCCGGCGTAGCCGGCTTGGGATGACGCGCCGTGGCCGGTTTTGGCTGCGGTTTCTCGTCTTGGGCGAGGGGGGTCGCGGTCACCGGCGCCGCCGCCTCGGCGCTGGTATCGCGCTTGGGCGTCGTCTCAGCAACGAGGGGGCCACCGGCATGAGCGCCCATGATTGCGTTGGCGCGCGCCTTGTCGTCCATTCCGCGCAGCATGGTGTAATAAGCGAGGTTGTTGGCGACCGCGGCCTCGTCGAGGGTGGTGCGCGCCAGGGCCGCCGCCTTCTTATCGTCGCCGGCGAGGCCATAGATGAGCGCCAGATTGAGACGGTGGCGCGGCGAGGCGTCGGCGCCGCTGGCAAGCTCGCTCAGCTCCGCGATCGCTCCGGGATAGTCGTGCGACAGCGCCAGCGAGAGCGCGTAATTATTGCGCAAGCCCGCGTTGCTCGGCGCCAGGCGCAGGCCGTTGCGATAGTCCTGCTGCGCTAGATCATGGCGCCCGAGCAGATCGTGCGCCACGCCCAGAGCGTTGTAGAGACGGGGATCCTCCGGCGCCTTGGCCACCGCCGCGTCGAGCTCGGCCAGCGCCGTCTCGGGCTGGTCGAGCGCCAGCAGCACCACGGCGAGGCCGCGATGCAGCTCGCCCTCCAAGGGGTTCGGCGAGATCTTGAGCGCCGCACGATAGGTCGTCGCCGCCTCGGTATAGGCGTGGAGCTGAAGCAGCACCGCACCGAGCTTCGCCAGCGGCTGCGGATCCTCCGGGCTGGCCTCAGCGGCGCGGCGGTAAAGGCCGGCGGCGGTGCCGAGATCGCCGTTGGCGGCGGCATCGTCGGCGACACGCATCAGCATTTCGGGGCTTTGCCCCGGCGCATGTGCGTCCGGCGGCCCGGCGCCTTGGCAGGCGGCCAGCAACAAACTGAGCACGACGGCGGCCGGCGCCCCCGTCAGCATCCGGCCGCGGCGCCCTCGGGGGCGCAAATTGAGCGAAGTTTTATTCACATTACTTCCCCAACTCTGACGATTACTGGGAGAGTGACCTTAATTCATTGAGGAAATATGAATGGTGGGATCGCCGATCCTCGATCCCCGGCGGCGCCTAGAGCGAGCTCGCCAGCAGATTGACCGCGAGGGCGAGGATGACCGTGTTGAAGAAGAACGAAAGCACGCCGTGCAGCAGCGTCAGCCGACGCATGGCACGGGTCGTCACCCTGCACGTCGGAGACCTGGCAGGTCATGCCGACCACGAAAGAAAAACAAAGGAAATCCCAATAGTCCGGCAGCTCGCCGCCGGGAAAGGCAAGGCCGCCGCGATCATCTGCAGCGCCCGGCGCCGGGCCGTCGCCGTAATAGTGATGGGCGTAATGGAGCGCGAAGGTGGTGTGAGTGACCGTCCAGGACGCCACCACCGTCAGCCCCGCGAGCAGCAGCCGCGTCACCAGGGCCACCATGGTCTCGCCCGGCTCCTTCTGCAAGGTGAAGCCGAGGGCGAAGACGCTGGTCGTCGCCGCGGCGATGATGAGCGCGAGAATGACCCAGCGACACGGATCGAGCTGCCGCACGCGCCGGCGCAGCACGTCGGGAGGCACCGCGATGATGACGAGCGCGGTCAAGCCGAGGAACAGAGCGACACCGGCCACCCATGTCAGCGCCAGCCGCTCGGCCAGGCGCAGGCTTTGCGGCAAGAGCAGGAAGATGACGAGGCCGACCGCCGCGCAGAGCAGCAGCCGGCCTCCGGCGAACAGGCGGCTGGGTGCGAAGATCTGTCGCAGACGCGCCACCGCCGGCCGCTCAACCCCCCCGGGTCATCGCCTCGACCCGCCGCCAGCCATTTTCAGCCAAGGCGCGGGCGCGGGCGCCGGATTCGCGCGCCTTCAGATTGGCGGCCGTGCCTTCGACGACGCGGCCCATAATTCCCTGGAGGATAGCTGCCAAACGGAACATGTTGTACGCCATGTAGAAATCCCAATTCGGGATGCCGTCGCGCCCGGTGCGCCGGCAATAGAGCGCGCGGTATTCCTCCTTGCTGGGAATGCCGAGGGCCGGCAGATCCTTGCCGCCGAGGCCGCGATAGGATTCCGGCCCGAGTTCCCAGGTCATCATATGATAAGAGAAATCGCCCAGCGGGTTGCCGAGCGTCGACAGCTCCCAATCCAGCACCGCGAGCACCCGCGGCTCGCTTGGATGGAAGATCATATTGTCGAGCCGGTAGTCGCCATGGACGATCGACGTCTCCTCATCGGCCGGCACATTCCGCGGCAGCCAATCGATCAGCCGGTTCATCGCCTCGATCGGCTCGGTTTCCGAAGCCCGGTACTGCTTGGTCCAGCGGTCGATCTGGCGGGCGAAATAGTTGCCGGGCTTACCGAAATCGCCGAGTCCGATCTTCTGATAATCGACCTTGTGCAACGCGGCAATCACCGCGTTCATCGCCTCGTAGACCGGCCGGCGCTCGGCCCGCGCAAGCTCAGGCAAGGTCGGGTCCCAGAAGATGCGTCCTTCGACATAGTCCATGACATAGAAGGCGGTGCCGATGACGCTCTCATCGGTACAAAGGGCATAGGTCTTTGCCACCGGCACGTCGGTGTTCGCGAGCGCTGTGATGACGCGGTATTCGCGGTCGACGGCGTGCGCCGAGGGCAGCAGCCTGCCCGGCGGCTTGCGACGCAACACGTAGCGCTTGCCGCCGGCGGTCAGGCGGAAGGTCGGGTTCGACTGCCCGCCGCGGAACTGCTCGATCTCGAGCGGACCGCGAAAGCCTTCGACATGCTCGCTCATCCACGCGACAAGCCGCTCGGTTCCGAAGCGATGCCTTTCGGTGACCGGCATGGTGCCGGCGAAATCCTCGATCTCGCTCATGCTGTTTCGTCCATGGCTGCCTCCCTCCCTTCCCATTGAAGTCGCCGGAGCGGCGCTTGGCAAAGCCATTCTGCCTTGCGATGCTGCGGCGGTCTTGCGTCTGAGGGGCTTGTGCCGATGGAATTGCCGGCC
>JASHRZ010000659.1 GCA_030037055.1 Alphaproteobacteria bacterium | reverse complement strand
GATCGCGCCGGCAATCGAGGCTGCCAAAGCGGCCGGCGCGCAAGCCATCCATGTCCTCGCCTCGGTGAATTTCTACGTAAACCGCAGGCTGGTCATCGACGCCACGATCAAAGCCCGGTTGCCCGCGATGTTTCAATGGCCTGAATGGGTCGAGCTGGGCGCGCTCGCCGGGTACGGCCCCACTCTCGCTTCGCTGTTCCGCCAAGCCGCCCACCAGCTCGTCAAGATTCTCAACGGTGCCGCGCCTGGCGACGTCCCGGCGGAGCAGCCCACCCATATTTCGCTGGCGCTCAATCTCAAGACAGCCAAGGCGCTCGGGGTCACGGTCCCGCCGTCGCTGCTCGTCCGCGCCGACGAGGTGATCGAATGAGGCGGCGCGAATTCATCGCCATGCTCGGCGCGACGGTCTCGTCGCCGGCCGCGCGCGCGCAGGAGCCGGGGCGGACCTATCGCCTCGGCTTCTTGATCCCTACCGGGCCCGGTGGACGGGACAGTCCGGCGGTCGCCGCGTTCTTCGACGAACTCGCCCGGTTCGGTTTTGTCGAAGGCCAGAACCTGACGGTCATTGCCGGCTTCTTTACCGTCGATCCTGACCGGCTTGCCGAAGCGGCCGCGGCCGTGGTCAAGGCCTCGCCCGATGCGATCGTCTGCGGCCCGGGACCTTACGCGCACGCGCTTCAGGGAGCAACACGGATCGTGCCGCTCGTCTGCCTGTCCGAAGATCTGGTCGGCGAGGGGCTGGTGGCTTCGCTCGCTCGGCCAGGTGGAAACACAACGGGGATCAGCATTCTCTCGCCGGAACTCGACGGCAAACGGCAGGATATTCTGCGAGAGGTCCTGCCCAACATCCGCCGGATGGGCGCCTTGGCGCACGCCAATTATACGCCGCAACGACATCTTCAGGAATTGCAGGAGCGGGCACGCAGCGGCGGCGTCGAACTTTCGATCTTCGTTGCTGCCAACCGCGAGGAAATTGCGCCTGCGATCGACCGCGCCAAGGCGTCCGGTGTCGAAGCGCTCAACGTCCTGGCCTCGCCATTGTTCTTCGTCAACAGTCTGAGCGTCATCGAGCATGTCGCCGCGGTGCGGCTCGCGGCGATGTACCAATGGCCTGAAATGGCCAGACAGGGAGGCTTTGCGGCCTACGGCCCGCAGCTCTACGAATTGTACCGCCAAAGAGCGCGCATGGTAGCCAAGGTGCTGCGCGGCGCAAAGCCTGCCGACATGCCGGTCGAGCAGCCGACCAAGATCGAGCTGGTCATCAATCTTAAGACCGTGAAGACGCTTGGCCTTACTGTTCCGCCCACGCTTCTCGCCCGCGCCGACGAGGTAATCGAATGAGACGGCGGGATTTCATTGCCGGGATTGGCGCAGCATCGATATGGCCGGCGGCGGCGGATGCGCAGGAGCCCGACCGCTCATACCGCATCGCTCTGCTCGGCCCGCTGTCGCCGCCCAAAGATGTGTTCTGGGACGAGTTAAGGCGCAACGGCTTCGTCGAGGGACGCAATCTCCTCGTCGATCTGCGCGGCATTGGAGTGGAGGCCACGAGATTCGAAGCCGTTGCGGCTGAATTGGTCAAAACAGGTCCGGACGCGATCGTGACAGTGGGACCGGCGGCGGGACATGCGGCCCAGCACGCGACGAAGTCCATTTCGATCGTGGTGTATGCGGACGACCCCGTCGAAAGCGGGTTGGTTGCGTCAATGTTGCGGCCCGGCGGGAACACAACGGGCGTTGGCATCTTCGCCGCGCAGCTTGATGCAAAGCGGCTCGAAATTCTCCACGAACTGGTTCCCACGGCGCGGCGCATCGGTGTTCTCGCCGATCCCTCGCAGGAAGTGGGCCTGGGGCGGGTCGAGGCCCTCGGACGCGACCTAAATCTCGAGCTCGTCGTTCACAAGGTGCGCGGCACGAGCGACATCCTCGCAGGGATCGACGCTCTGGCGACCGCACAGACGGCCGCGATCATTGTTCTCGCCTCGGCGGTTTTCTACGTTGGGCGAACCCAGATCATCGATCGCACGCGCGCCCTGGGCTTGCCAACGATTTATTGGTGGGGGGAACTCGCGCGGGAGGGTGGGCTCGTCGGCTTCGGTCCCAGCCTAGAGGAAGCCGAACGGCTCCTGGCTCAACAGCTCCTGCGGGTGCTGAACGGGGCGGCACCGGGCGAGGTCCCGATCATTCAGCCGACCAAGTTCGAGCTGGTCGTGAATCTGAAGACCGCCAAGGCGCTCGGCTTCACGGTACCGCCGGCGATTCTCGGCCGCGCCGACGAGGTGATCGAATGAGGCGGCGCGATTTCATCGCCGGCCTATGCCTTGCCGCCACGCTGGGCCGGGCTGAGGCGCAGCAGACAGGGAAGGTCTATCGCATCGCGATCGCCAGCCCGGCGACGCCCGTGGCCAAGATGACGGACAATACCAGCGGAGATCCGGCGTGGCGCGCCTTCCTTGGCGAGCTTCGCCGGCTCGGCTACGTCGAGGGAGCAAATCTCAGGGTCGAGCGATATTCGGGCGGCGGGCGGGCGGAGCAGTTTTCCGAACTCGCGACCGATATGCTTCGCCTCGCGCCAGACATCATCTTCACGACATCCCGGAAGCTCGTGCTTGACTTGAGAGGAGCGAAGACGACGATCCCCCTCGTTGTCATGATGCCCGATCCGCTGGCTCTTGGCGTCCTGGCGCGGCCGGGCGGCAACGTCACCGGCGTCAGTGTCGATGCCGGAATGGAAATATGGGGCAAGCGTTTCGATCTCCTGAGGGAAGCCGTTCCAAAAATGTCCAAAGTAGGCCTCCTCATCACGCGCGATTTTTCGGCATCCAGCGGCGCGGAAGCGGTCCGAGAAGCGGCGAAGAGAGGAGGAATTGCCGTTGTCGCCACGCCTCTTGACGACGCGACAGAGGCAGGCTATCGCCGCGCGTTTGCGGCGATGACGCAAGAGCGCGCCTGCGCGGTCTTCGTCGCCGACGAACCTGAACACTACACGAACCGGCGGCTGATCGTCGAGCTCGCCGAGGAGGCGCGACTGCCGGCGAGTTTCGCGGTGCGTGAGGTAGTGGAAGAAATCGGCGGATTCATGGCCTATGCATTCGATCTCCCCGACGCGATGCGACGCGCCGCCGACGACGTCGGGCAGATTCGCGAGGGTCGGAAGCCGGGCGAAATTCCCGTCTACCAGGCGACCAAGTTCGAGCTTGTGATCAACCTCAAGACCGCGAGGGCGCTCGGCCTTACCGTTCCGCCCTCGCTCCTCGGCCAGGCCGACGAGGTGATCGAATGAACGATGCCGGCGACAGAGCCGCGGCGCGTATAGCGAGGCTGGCGCAGCTGCGCGGAAGGCTGTTCCGGAAATATGTGACGCTGTTCGTCGCCGTCGTCAGCGTGGCGCTTCTGTCCAACGGCCTGCTCGAGATCTGGTTCTCCTATCGCGAGCACCAGCAGGCGCTGGTGCGCATCGAGCGCGAGCAGGCCGCCGCCGCTGCCGCCCGGATCGACCAGTTCATCACCGAGATCGTCAACCAGCTCGGCTGGACGACGCAGCTCCCGTGGTCGACGGCGACGATGGAGCAGCGCCGCGTCGACGCGCTGAGACTGCTGCGCCAGGTGCCGGCGATCACCGAGCTGGCACAGCTCGACCCTTCGGGGCGCGAGCAGCTTCGCGTCTCGCGGCTCGCCATGGACGTGATGGGAAGCGGCGCCGACTTCGCGCAAGACCCGAAATTCACCGTCGCGGCGGCGCGCAGGATCTATTACGGGCCGGTCTATTTCCGGCGGGAATCCGAGCCCTACATGACCTTGTCGCTGGCCGGCACCAGCCACGCCGCCGGGGTCAGCGTCGCCGAGGTGAACCTCAAATTCATCTGGGACGTGGTCTCGCAGATCAAGGTCGGCGAGCGCGGCCAGGCCTATGTGGTGGACGCTGCCGGCCGTCTCATCGCGCATCCCGACATAAGCCTCGTGCTGCGCAACACCGACCTTTCGGGGCTCGAACAGGTGCGGGCGGCGCAGGCGGGCGCGGCGTCCGACGAGACGCAATTCGTCAGCAATCTGCAGGGCCAGCGCGTGCTTTCCGCGCATGCGGCGATCGCGCCCTTAGGCTGGATCGTCTTCGTCGAGCTGCCGCGCGACGAGGCCTACGGGCCGCTCTACGCCTCGATCCAGCGCTCGGGCCTGCTGCTGCTGGCCGGTCTCGCGCTGGCCTGCCTCGCGGGGCTGCTGCTGGCGCGGCGCATGGTCGTGCCGATCGAGGCGTTGCGCGCCGGCGCGGCGCGCATCGGCGCCGGCGATCTCAACCAGCGCATCA
>JASHRZ010000658.1 GCA_030037055.1 Alphaproteobacteria bacterium | reverse complement strand
GGGACCCCGACAAATTCTATACCGACCCGAGCTATTACCAATGAACAAGCTGGTCCGCCCGTATCGCGTCGGCATGTCATGCGGTTTCTGCCATGTCGGCCCGAGCCCCATCCACCCTCCGGCGGACCCCGAAAATCCGCGATGGGAAAACCTGAACTCCACGGTCGGCGCCCAATACTTCTGGTTCGATCGAACCTTCGTGTGGAATGCGGATCCCTCGAACTTCACGTTTCAGCTTGTCCACACTTCGCGTCCGGGCGCGCTCGACACCTCCCTCGTATCGACCGACAGCATCGTCAATCCGCGTACGATGAATGCGATTTACAGCCTTGGCGCGAGGATGGAACTGGCGCGCCGGTGGGGTCACGAGATCCTCGCGGGCCCCGAGCTCGACAACAAGCAGTTCAATGACTTCGTACAAAGCGGCCCGCTGACCGAATTCTTCCACAAGCCCGAAGTTCAGACCCCGCGCGTGCTGAAGGACGGCTCGGATTCGGTGGGCGCGTTGGGCGCTCTCAACCGGGTCTATTTAAATATCGGGCTGTTCAGCGAGGAATGGCTACTGCATTTCAATGCCTTCGTCGGCGGCAAGCCGATTACCCCGATCGAGATTTCGGTCGCTGAGAAGAACTCCAGCTATTGGAAGGCAACCGAGGCACAGACTTTTATGCTCGCGCAATTCCTGCTCAAGGCGGGCCAGCCCGACCACCTCAAGGATGCGCCTGGCGGCGCCCAGTACCTGAGCGCTTCCGCGACGGTGCTTGACCGCGGCAAGGAGGTGTTCGCCGAGCGTTGTGCGCGCTGCCACTCGAGCAAGCTGCCAACGCCGGCGCAGGACCTAGACCCCGGTGGTTGCGCGGGTCCGCATTATCTCGCATGCTGGAACCGATACTGGGAATGGACAAAGACAGACGACTTCAAACAGAAAACACGGCAGATCGTGAAGGCGCCAGATTTCCTAGACGGCAACTATCTGTCTACCGAACTCCGTGTACCGGTCACGCTGCTGCAAACCAATGCCTGCAGTCCGTTGGCCACAAACGCGATTACCGGCAACATCTGGGACAATTTCTCTTCGCAGAGCTACAAGAGTCTACCCTCAGTCGGCGAGATCACGATCTTCGACCCATTCACCGGCGAACCCAAACAATACGAGATGCCGGCCGGCGGGCGCGGATACACTCGTCCGCCATCTCTGATCAGCCTCTGGTCGACGGCCCCTTATTTGCTCAACAATACGGTTGGAGAGTTTGACCCGAGCCCGTCGGTCGCAGCCAGAATGCGTTCCTTCCAGATCGGCATGGAGCAGATGCTCTGGCCCGAAAAGCGCGAGAAGGATGCAGTATTCGGCGACAAGATCCCCGGCGTCATCGACCGGACGACCGCTACAAGCTGGCTGAGCGTGCCGGTTGGCTACCTGCCCGAGGCGTTCGCGACATTTCGAACCCCGCTCAACCGCCTATTTCCAGGCATTTTTACCCCGGAAGGGTCAGTCAAGCTCGGGCCGATCCCCAAGGGTACGCCAGTCGACCTGATCGGAAACTTGGACGTGTTGTCCGACAGCACTGATCCCGGTGAACGCGTCGCTCATGCGGCCAAGGTCGCGGCGCTGCTGGCGCAACTCAAACACGATCTCGATGTGCTCGGACCCAACGCCACCGACGATGAGGCCCGTAAAGTCTTCGCCCCGTTCGGCCGCCGATTGTTCGAGCTGAGCAAGTGCCCCGATTATGTCGTCAACCGGGGGCATTATTTCGGCACGGACAAATTTTCGGAGGAGCCCGGATTGAGTGACGATGACAAGCGTGCGTTGATCGAATTCCTCAAGACCTTTTAGGGCGGAGCCTATGCAGGACGCCGACTGCGATTACATCGTTGTCGGTTCGGGCGCAGGCGGCGGCACGGTCGCGGCTCGCCTGGCCGAGGCAGGTCAACGCGTCGTGCTGCTCGAAGCCGGCGGCGATCCGCGCCGGCTCGTGGGCGGCGATCCGGTTGAGCCTGATGGCAACCGATTGCCTGATGACTATGACGTTCCGGCCTTTCATCCCTTCGCCTCCGAGAACGACGCGATCGGCTGGCATTTCTTCGTGCGTCATTACGCCAATGACCAGCAGCAGAGGCGCGATCCGACGTACCGCGAGACGTGGAATGGCCGTGCTGTAAACGGCGTGTTGTACCCGCGCGCTTCCTGCCTGGGCGGGTGCACGGGGCATAATGCATTGATATTCGTTGCGCCGGACGATGCGGATTGGAATGCGATCGCGGTGCAGATGCAGGATCGGTCTTGGCAGGCGGCCAACATGGCCAAATACTTCGCCCGCGTTGAGAACTGCCATCACCGCTGGGTATGGCGCTGTCTCGCGAGGCTCGGCATCGATCCCACCGGCCATGGTTGGGATGGTTGGCTGCAGACCGAAAAGGCGCTCCCCCAGGAAGCGCTCGCAGACCGCAATCTTGTGAAAGCGATCATCGAATCTGGGCACGCCGCGCTCAGGGAAATGGGCCACGTGCGAAGCGGTCTCGAGGTTTTGCTCGAGTCCTTTGGTGATCCCAACGATCGCCGCATTACCGAGGCGGCCAAGGAGGGACTATTCTATACGCCGCTCGCGACACGCCGGCATCGCCGTAACGGCTCGCGCGAGCGGTTGCTGGATGTCGCAGCAAGGCTGCCGCATCGGCTCGATTTGCGTGTCAATGCGCTCGCCACGCAGATCCTGTTCAATGCACAGCATCGAGCGATCGGCGTCGAGTATCTGCGTGGCACTCAGCTCTACCGCGCGGATCGTTATCCGGCGGCCGGCGAGGCAGAGCGGTGCGTCGTTCGTGCTGGCAAGGAAGTGATCCTCAGCGGCGGTGTGTTCAATACTCCGCAGCTTCTGATGCTCTCCGGCATCGGGCCGCGTGCAGTGTTGCAGCAGCACGGCATCCCCGTCCGCGTCGACCTCGGCGGCGTGGGCAGGAATCTCCAGGACCGTTACGAGGTGGGTGTTGTCAACCGCATGAATTTCGACGCCTGGGCATCGCTCGAGGGTGCGAAATTTGCCCGCGGCGATCCGCTATACCGAACCTGGGCGCGCGGGCGAGGCGGGATGTACGCCTCGAACGGTGCGGGGCTCGCGATCGCAACGCGATCGGATGCCGCCAAAGCACTTCCCGACCTGTTCTGCATGGCCCTGCTTGCGCCATTCGAAGGT
>JASHRZ010000657.1 GCA_030037055.1 Alphaproteobacteria bacterium | reverse complement strand
ACCGACAGCAAGGGCAGCGACGCTTACAACCAGAAGCTCTCCGAGCGCCGCGCCGCATCGGTGAAGCAATGGCTTGTCGAGAAGGAGGGGCTCGGCCGGGTCAAGATGACGACGCAGGGCTTCGGTGCCAAGCAGCCGGTGGCGCCCAACACGAATCCCGACGGGTCCGACAATCCCGAGGGACGCCAAAAAAATCGCCGCGTGGAGATCGTACTGGCCAAGTGAGGGCGGATGCCAAGCCGACGCTGGTATCTTGCTGCGCTGATCCTGGTGCTCGCAGGCCTGTGCGGCGCGGCGCTCTTCCTGTGGCCGCGTCTGCAGACGCTCGACGCGACACTGACGCGGATGGTCGCCCCGGGCGAGAAGAAGATGACGCTGCAGCGCGGCAGCTACACCGTCTACCACGAGTATCGCAGCGTCGTCGACGGCCGGTATTACGAATCAAACGACATCTCGGGGCTGCGCGTCGCGGTGAGAACGCCGGCGGGCGAGCTGGTGGCGCTCCGGGGCGCCGTGAACACCACCTATAACATTTCGGGACATTCCGGCGTCTCGCTGCTGGACTTCGACATCGACGTGCCCGGCACTTATACGCTCGCGGCCGCCTATGGCGACAGACCGGGGCCGGAAGCGGTCCTGGCGGTGGGACAGGGCTTCGTCGGCAGGATATTCGCGCTGATCCTCGGCACCTTGGCGATCGCCGTTGCCAGCGCCGGAACCGGCATTGCCATCGCATCCATCACCTATGTCAAACGCAGGAGAGCGGCGGAGGGAAAGCCATGAGCAAGGCGGGCATCGGCGTGCGGGCGCTCGAGGGGTTGATCGATCTGCTGGTGTGCTTCGCGATCCTCTATGCGGTGGCGGCGATCACGGGACACACGACATCGGATGATGGAAGCATCGGCTTCGACATGTGGGGGGCCCCTGCTGTGGCAGGGTACGTTCTCTGTCTCGTCTATTACGTCGTGCTTGAAGGCGTGCTGGGCGCAACCATCGGCAAGCTCGCGACCAATCTCCGGGTGGTGCGAGAGAGCGACGGAGCGCCGATCGACTGGCGCGCCGCGGTCATCCGCAATCTCTTCCGGCTGATCGACGGGTTCCTGCTCTATCTCGTCGGCTTCCTGACCATCTGCTTCTCGAGCAAGCGTCAGCGGTTCGGCGACATGGTCGCCGGCACCGTCGTGGTGCGCCGAGCCGCTCAGGCGGCGCCGGTCGCGCCGAAGCATGCATAGCAAGGGGAGGTCCGCATGCGCATGTGGTTGCTCGCGATCCCGGCGGCGATGGTGCTGGCGCATGGGGCCTGCGCCGAGGGCGTGCAGCTCGCTCTCGACGGCGCGGCCGATCTCAGCCCGGTCTATCCGACCGTCACGCTCCCGGCGAACGCGCGGGAATTCGTGGTGATCTTCAGCTATGGCGATCACAAGATGCATCACATCAGGACCGGTTTCGAGCCGATCGATGCCAAGGGATCGTACACGATCAATTCCGTGGGGGACGTCAAGGTCGCGGCGGTCGGCGACGCGACACGCTTCCTGTTGCGGGAATCGTTTCTGAGCGATATTCCGGTCGGCCGCTGGACCCTGACCGCCAGCGTCGACGACAAGCCGGTGGGAACGGTCGAGATCACCGTCGTGCCGGCGGCGGCGCCGCTGAAGCTGTCGAGCCCGATCGCGCTCGCGGGCTCGCTCGCCGCCGGGACCGAATGGAACTTCCAATTCCGCTTCCTGCAGCAGCCGCGCCCCGGGCTCAAGCTGACGCTCGACGGCATCGAAAGCGCCGATCCCGATGGCTGGATCAAAACGACGCTGCTGCGCAAGATCGTCGCACAGGATGCGGGGGGCGTGCGCTGGGATCAGCAGCGCACGGGCAAGCTCGTCTCGACCTCCTGGGTCGTCGCGACGGACAAAGGGATCGCGGTCGCCAAAATCGTCGCCGACGGCAATGAGACCGCGTTCGAGCCACTCGAGCTGGTCTTGCGCACGCCCGGCGACGCGTTCCACCAGCAATGGGAGTGGCGGCCGAAAGGCGCTCCGCCCGAGGCGGCGCAGAACTTCCAGATGTGGGGACCCGTGCCGGTGAAGACGCCGCAAGGCGAGCAGCCGGGCTACGTCGTGCTGCAGCAGATCCCGGACGAGGACGATCCGACCAAGGTCGGGTTGTCGGTCGAATCCCAAATCGTGCCGGGAACGGGTCTCGTGCATGAGGTCGACGTCCAGCCCATCCCCGGCGCCGACGCCGCGCTGCGCGACGA
The DNA here is from genome assembly GCA_030037055.1 of Alphaproteobacteria bacterium. Classification (GTDB taxonomy): domain Bacteria; phylum Pseudomonadota; class Alphaproteobacteria; order ATCC43930; family CGMCC-115725; genus DAHUYF01. The sequence continues at coordinate 1,746 of JASHRZ010000657.1, read as the reverse complement.
GATCGACCTCATTCAAATGACCCGCGGCTCGGGACCGGAGCCGGAGGTGGGCAAATTCGTCGAAGGCTCCGGTCAATAGACCGCGGCTGCCGGCGCGGGACGCGGTGGCCTATCTCGGCGCGGCCGCGAGGCCCCAAGCTCGGTCGCGAGATCGTGGTGGGAACCGCAGGGCGCGGTGAAGGAGTTGCGTATAGTTGGGTCATTGCTTCGCCGTGCCGCGCCGGTCGTCGGCCCGTGTTTTGCAGCACTCCCAAGCCGGTCGATCGCGGCGTGGCTCTATCCCGATGCCAAGGTCAGGAAACCTTCTCCATCTCCGAGCAGGCGCAACAGAATCCCCAGGTCAAGTTCTGATGCGGCCGCGGCTCCGGCCGGCGGCGCTCCTGGTGGCAGGCTTCGCCCTGCTGCTGCTGCTCGCCGGCGGCGCCGGCGCGGCCGAGCCGGTATTCCCCGTGCTGACCGGCCGCGTCGTCCACGAGGCGGGCGTGCTCTCGCCGCAGGCGCGCGACCAGATCGGGCAGATGCTGGCGCGGCACGAGCAGGCGACCGGCGAGCAGATCGTGGTGGCCACGGTCAAATCGCTGCAGGGCTTTTCGATCGAGGAGTTCGGCTATCGCCTCGGGCGAAGCTGGAGGATCGGCCAGAAGGGACGCGACAACGGCGCCATCCTGCTGGTGGCGCCCAACGAGCGCAAGGTGCGGATCGAGGTCGGCTACGGGCTCGAGGGCCGGCTCACCGACGCGCAGAGCCGCATCATCATCGAGCAGGTCATCCTGCCGGCATTTCGCAATGGCGACTTCAACACCGGCGTCGAGGCGGGCGCGGCGGCGATGCGGCGCGTGCTCGGCGGCGAGCAGCCGGTCGCCGACGCGGCCGATCAGCTCGATCCCCGTATCTTTCTCGCGCTCTTCATCCCGCTCTGGTCCATCGTCTTCTTCGGCGTCTGGGGCATCGCAGCACAGGGATCCGCGCTGGCGGGGCCACGGCTTCCTTTTCGGCGGCTCCTCCGGCGGCTCTTCCGGCGGGTTCTTCTCCGGCGGCGGCGGATCGTTCGGCGGCGGAGGCGCTTCCGGGTCATGGTGACGGCACGATCTCCGCTTAGCCCCGCCGAGCACCAACGCGTCGACGCTGCCCTCGGCGCAGCGGAGCGGCGGACCGGCGCGCATTTCGCGCTGGCGGTGGTGTCGGCGAGCGACCGCTACGCGCTTTTCCCGATTGCCTGGGCGGCCGTCCTCGCGCTCTCGGCCACGGGCGTACTGGCGCTGATGAAGCCCGCGCTCACCATCGGGGAAGGCTTCTTCATCGATGCCGGCCTCTTCATCCTGCTTAGCGTTATTCTCGATTGGCGACCGCTGCGGTTGCGCGTCGTGCCGGCGGCGATCAAGCGCAACCACGCCCGCGCGCTGGCGCACCGGGAATTCGCGAGCCGCATCCTCGCCAACGCGCAGCATCGCAACGGCGTGCTGTTCTTCGTCTCGCTCGGCGAGCGTTATGTCGAGGTTCTCGCCGACCGCGAGACGCATGCGCGCGTTGCGCCGGGCACCTGGGAGAAGCTCGTCGCCGAGTTCATCGCCGCCGTGAAGGGCGACCGCCTCGCCGACGGCTTCGTCGTGGCGATCGAAACCTGCGGCGCGGTCCTCGGCGAGCATTACCCCCGCACCGGTGCGGCAAGTCTCTAAGTCAAAGAGGAGGCCTGTCATGCTATCGAGAAGAAAATTCATAGTTTCTGACCTTCGCGATTCATCCGTG
>JASHRZ010000656.1 GCA_030037055.1 Alphaproteobacteria bacterium | reverse complement strand
ATGCCGCGGTGGTCGAGCCCTCGATCTCCAATATGGGCTACATCACCACCGTGCTGACGCCCGAGGAGCGGCGCAAGGCGGGCCCCAAAAGCGGCGCACAGGCGACCGCTACTGTGGCGCTCGATCCCTTGGGCGGCGTCAGCGTCCATGTCGCCTCGGTGCCGCAGGGCCAGGGTCACCGCACCGTGCTGGCGCAGGTGGTAGGCGACATGCTGGGCCTGGCGCCAGCGGAGATCCGCGTCATCGGCGAGCTCGATACCGGCAAGGACGCCTGGTCGATCGCCGCCGGCAACTACTCCAGCCGCTTTGCCGGCGCCGTCGCCGGCGCGGCGCATCTGGCGGCAAGCCGGCTCCGGGAGAAGCTCCAGCACATCGCCGCGCCTCTGCTCAACGTCGCGCCAGGCGAGATCGCCTTCGCCAAGGGCCGCATTTTCGCCGCCGGAAATCCCGACAACGCGCTCGCCTTCTCGCGCGTCTCGGGCGCGAGCCACTGGGCGCCGCAGAGCCTGGGCGACGGCGTGGCGCCTGCCTTGCGCGAGACCGTCTTCTGGACGCCGCCAGTGCTCGAGGCGCCGAACGCGGCGGACGAGATCAACAGCTCCGCGGTCTACGGCTTCATCTTCGATTTCTGCGGCGTCGAGGTCGAGCGCGACACTGGCCGCGTCCGCATCGACAAATACGTGACCATGCACGATGCCGGCCGCCTCCTGAACCCGGCGCTGGTCGACGGCCAGGTGCGCGGCGGCTTCGCCAATGCGGTGGGCGCGGCGCTTTCCGAGCAATTCGTCTATGGCGAGGATGGCAGCTTCCTCTCCGGCACCTTCGCCGATTATCTCGTGCCCACCGCGTGTGAGGTGCCGGAGCCCCTGATCCTGCATATGGAGACGCCCTCACCAGTGACCCCCCTCGGCGCCAAGGGCGTCGGCGAGGGCAATTGCATGAGCACGCCGGTCTGCCTTGCCAATGCGGCGGCCGACGCGCTGGGCGTGGCCGACATCGCCTTGCCGATGACGCCCTCACGCCTTGCCGCGCTGATCGAGCGCGAGGAGCGGCCGCCGCGCGCCGCGCCGAAGGAGGCCGCCGGCAAAGGCCTATCCGGCGCGGGCGCGATCTCGCTGCCGGCGCCGCCTGAGCAGGTCTGGGCGATGCTGCTCGATCCCGACACGCTTCGCACGCTGCTGCCGGGCTGCGAGATGCTCGAGCGTCTTGGCGAGAACGCCTATCGCGCCCGGCTCAGCGTTGGAGTAGGCCCGGTGCGCGGGCGCTACGAGGCGCAGGTCCGTCTCTTCGATCTCGACCCGCCGCGCGCGCTGAAGCTCGCCGGCGAAGGGATCGGCGCGCTCGGCTCGGCACGCGGCGAGGGCGCCATCGAGCTTATTCCCGAGGCCAAGGGCACCCGCATCGCCTATGACTACTCGGCCGCCGTCGCCGGCAAGGTGGCGGCGGTCGGCGGACGCATGCTCGACGGCGCAGCACGGATCCTGATCGGCCGGTTCTTCGAGCGGCTGATCGCCCAAAGCGGCGGTGTCGCGACGGTACCGCTCTGGCGCCGGCTGCTGCGCCTCATCGGGATCATGCGATGAAGCCGGCGGAATTCGACTATCTCCGCCCCGCGAGCCCCGAGGAGGCTCTGGCGGCGCTGGCGCAAGCCGGCGAGGAGGCGCGGCTGCTGGCCGGCGGCCAGTCGCTGATGGCGATGCTCAACATGCGGCTGGTGCAGCCGGCGCTGCTCATCGATATCGGCGCTCTCGCCGCGCTCGACTTCGTCCGGCTGGAAAAGGATGCGCTCGTCATCGGCGCGGCGGTGACGCAAGGGGCGCTCGAGCGCCGTGCAAGCCTCGCCGAGGAGGTGCCGCTGCTGGCGCTGGCGCTGCCCTTTCTCGGCCACTACCAGACGCGCAACCGCGGCACGGTCTGCGGCTCGATCGCCCATGCCGATCCCAGCGCCGAGCTGCCGCTGGCGCTTGTGGCGCTGGAGGGCGCGGTGATGCTGCGCTCGGCGCGCCGCCGCCGCACGCTAGCCGCCGCGGATTTCTTCGCCGGAATGCTGACGACCGCGCGGCGCGCCGACGAGATGATCGAGGCGGTGCGCTTCCCCCGCCGCCGCCTCGGCGCCGGCTACGCCTTCCGCGAGATGGCGCTCCGGCACGGCGATTTCGCGCTCTGCGCAGTCGCCGCCATCGCCGACGACGCCGGGCTCAGGCTTGCCATCGGCGGCGTCGCCGACCGGCCGGTGGCGCGCGATTTTCCGCTGCTTGAAGCCGATGCGCTCGAGGACGCGCTCGACGATTTCGCCTGGGCGCTCGGCGCCGGCGACGATGCGCATGCCAGCGCGCGCTACCGGCGCTCGCTGGTGCGGAAGCTTGGGCGCGAAGCGCTGGAGGAGGCGAAATGCCGGCGCGGCTGAAGGCAGGCAAGCGCCATCGCCTGCGCTTGACGCTCAACGGGCGCGAGGTCGCCGGCGAGGCCGAGCCGCGGCTGCTGCTCAGCGACTTCCTGCGCCACGCGCTGGGTGCCACCGGCACCCATGTCGGCTGCGAGCACGGCGTCTGCGGCGCTTGCACCGTGCGGCTCGACGGGCTCGCGGTGCGCTCCTGCTTGATGCTCGCGGTGCAGGCCGAAGGAAGGCGCGTCGACACCGTGGAGAGCCTCGCCGGCGCCGACGGGGCGCTGAGCGCGCTCCAGCGCGCCTTCCGCCGCCACCATGCGCTGCAATGCGGCTTCTGCACGCCGGGCATTCTGATGTCGCTGAGCGACTGGCTCGCGCGCACGCCCAATCCGAGCGAGCAGGCGGTGCGCGAGATGCTGAGCGGGCACCTCTGCCGCTGCACCGGCTATGCCGGCATCGTGCGCGCTGCGCTGGAGGCGGCGGCGGAGATCGCGGAGGACCGAGAAAAGGCGCCACACGATGTTTGACCTCGGCCGAAGCTTTCTCGCCAGCGTCGAGCGCAGCCCTGACGCCACCGCCATCGTCGACGGCGCGAGCCGGCTCAGCTACGCGCAATGGCATCGCGAGATCCGCCGCGTGCTCGCCGGCTTCGAGGCGCTCGGACTCAGGCATGGCGACCATTTGCTTGCGGCGCTGCAGAACCGCGTCGAGATGGCGAGCCTCCACTGGGCCTGCCAGTTCTCCGGCGTGATCATGACGCCGCTCAACTGGCGGGCCAAAGCCGAGGAGCTGGACTATTGCCTGCGCGACGCCGAAGCGCGCGCCGTCGCCTTCCAGGACGTGACCGAAGCGGCGGTCGCGGGCTCGCCCGTGGCTCAGCGACTGCCGCGCATCGCGATTGGCGGCGCTTCGGGCGGCACGGTGGAATTCGAGGCGCTGGCCGAGGGCCGACTCGCCGCGGGCGAGCCTCGGGCCGGCGCCGAGGATGTCTCGCTGATGCTCTATACCTCCGGCACCACGGGGCGGCCCAAGGGTGTGCCGCGCCGTCATCGCCAGGAGCGCGCTGCGGCGCTGGCGCATGTCGCGCAGAATCTCTATGGCCGCGGCGAGCGCACGCTCGGCGTCATGCCGCTCTACCACACCATGGGCGTGCGCTCGCTCATCGCCATGGCGCTGGTCGACGGCTGCTTCGTCTCGCTGCCGCGCTTTGACGCAGCCGCCGCGCTCGCCCTCATCGAGCGCGAGCGCATCAGCAACCTCTACCTGGTGCCGACGCTCTATCACGACCTCGTCAGCCATGAACGCTTCGCGCGCACTGACACCGGCACCGTGCGAAAGCTCGGCTTCGCCGGCGCGGCAATGCCCGATGGGCTGCTGAAGCGCGTCGCTGCAGCGTTCAAGCCGGAGCTCTTCGTCAATCACTACGGCTCCTCCGAGATCTACACCTTCACCATCGAGCCCGAGGCGGCGCGGAAGCCGGGCTCTGTCGGCAAGGCCGGTCTCAACCAGCGCATCCGCGTGGTGCGCCTCGGCGCCGATCCCGACGCGGTCGCGGCACCCGGCGAGGAGGGCGAGATCATCGCCGACGCCGCCGGCGACGAGGCGTTCGAGGGCTACTGGCGCCGCCCCGACGCCGACGCGGCGGCGCTCAGGCGCGGCTGGTACTTCACCGGCGACACCGGCTACCGCGATGCCGAGGGCGATCTCTTCGTCACCGGCCGCATCGACGACATGATCATCACCGGCGGCGAGAACGTCTCGCCCGGTGAGATCGAGAGCGTGCTGTCGCTCCATCCCGCCGTCGCCGAAGTGGCGGTGGCGGGGCTGCCCGACGATCGCTGGGGCAAGCGCGTCGCCGCCTTCGTCAAGCGCGCAGCGGCAGTCGAGGCGCCGGAGCTCGACGGCTGGTGCCGCCGCTCGGGGCTCGCCGATTTCAAGCGCCCGCGCGATTACGTCTTCGTGCGCGAGGTGCCGAGATCGCCGGTGGGCAAGATCCTGCGCCGCAAGCTGGTGGCCGGGGAGTACGAGACCGACTGATCGCCAGAAAGGAAACACCGCATGAGCGAGAGCTTCACCATAGCGCCGCAGATCCCGGCGAGCCCGGACGGCTTCCGCGTTGAGATCGACGCCGCACGCGAGCGCGCCGACATCATCCTCGACCGGCCGCCGCTCAACATCATCGTCATGCCCCAGCGCGACCAGCTCCGCGCCGCCTTCGAGGCCCTCAATGCCGATGCCCGCGTGCGCGTCATCGTGCTGCGCGCGATCGGCGAGCATTTCTCCAGCGGTGGCGACATCAAGGGCTTTCTCGAGGCGTCGCCCGAGCATGTCGCGAAGCTCGCCTGGAACGTCGCCGCGCCGGCGCGTTGCGCCAAGCCAGTGATCGCCGCCAATCGCGGCTATTGCTTCGGCGTGGGCTTCGAGCTGTCGCTCGCCTGCGATTTCCGCCTGGCCTCGGAGACCTGCCTCTATGCGCTGCCGGAGCAGCGCCTCGGCCAGATCCCGGGCTCCGGCGGCTCGGCGCGGCTGCAGAAGATGGTCGGTCTCGCCCGCACCAAGGACATCGTCATGCGCTCGCGCCGCATCTCCGGCCGCCAGGCCTTTGACTGGGGCGTCGCGACCGACTGCGTTGCCGACAACAAGCTCGAAGCCGCGACCGACGCGCTGGTCGACGAGCTGCGCTCCTTTGCGCCGCTGGCGCAGCGCACCGCCAAGAAGTTGCTGAACGACACCGAGGACGCGATGCTCTCAACCGCGATCGAGCTCGAGGGCCATTGCTACAGCCGCCTGCGCATGTCCGAGGATTTCCGCGAAGGCGTCGAAGCCTTTCACGCCAAGCGCAAGCCGGTGTTCAAGGGACGCTAGCGGGCGGAATTGCTGTCTGCACAATGAACGAGTATCGGCTGTCGTCATAGACGACCGCGATGAGGATTGTGTTGAACGCTAGGAAGAGTGCCATCCATAGGAACACGCCGATCGCCGAGACGACCCGGCCGCCGATGGCCAGTGGCGCGAACTGGATCACGCTTTGCGCGACGGCGCTGATGATCTAGACCATAATGGCGATTCGGAACACGCGCCAGCGATTGCTCTTGGTGAGATCGCTGCTGCTGCGGAAACTCGCCGCGGAGCCCAGCTGCTCGATGACGCATGCCGGCAGCGCCACATACCACAGGGTGAGTAGGATGAGGCCGGGGATCACGAAGAGCAGGGCCCCGAGGCCGATGCCCAGCGTTTGCAAGACGATCATACCGATGATCGGGAAGAAGCGCGCAAGGCTCTGCGCCACCGACTCGCCGACAGAAAATTCTTGGCCGCACATTTTCTGTATGGCGCTGTAGAGCGCGGCGGCTTGGCCGAGAATCGACAGAGCTATCCAGAGAACACCGAGCAGACTGCCGAGTCCGCCAAACCCCGCAAGGAAGGCCGCGCTGGAGCGCGCCGCTGCGCCGACGCGCCCGCGGCGAGGCTGAGCAACAGCAGCAAGATGTAGGGCGACAATGCGATCGCCGCCAGCACGTAGAATTTGACGAAGTCGCCGGAAAGCAGCGCGAAGACACGGTTTAGCACTTGGCCAACGCGCAGGCTCGACGGCGGCGCCGTCATCGTCGTGTCGGTCATTACAGATCCCCCTTGGGCCGCCGGCTCCTCCAGCGGGAGCATGCGCCCGTATTGATCGTATCGGCGCCGATCCGCGTCCGGCAAGCTCGAAAGGATCATTTGCTGCAGAGGTGCCGGCTAGACCGCAGGCGGCGCTCATTCCTTCTCGAAGAGCCGCCGCAGTTCGTGTTTGGCCTGGTCGAGGACGCGCATGCGCGCGGCGGGCAAATTGTGCCCGGCGCGATTGATGTAGAAGGTGAGCATGGACATGGCCGACTGATAGGGGCCCGCCTTGCGCCGCAGACTCTGCTCGGCCGAGCGCTTCAGCGAACGCGCGATGCGCTTGGGATCGCGCCAGGTAAAGACGCCCGGCTCCAGATCCAAGGCGTCGCTCTTGCGCGTCACCTCATTTGACCAGTAGCGGCGCCGGCGCTGTTGAGGCTTATTCGGAGCGGCCCTGCGCATCACCTCGACCCCTCCGTTCTATCGCGCGTCATTGCCAGGACACCGCCGCGAGATCGTTGGCGAAGATCGGCGAGTTGCGCCACAGTCCCCTCACGCCCTTCTTCGCCACCGTCACCTGCGGCAGGACGTAGAGGAAGGCGTTCACCGCATCCTCGGCGATGCCCCGCTGGGCGGCTTCGAGCCAGCGGCCGCGCTCGCTCGCATCGGCGGTGGTGTTCACCTTCTCCATGATGTCGCGGAATTCCTTCGAATCATATTGGAAGTAGTAGTCGGGATTGGCGTAGATGGCGAGGTCGCGCGGCTCGACATGGCTGATGATGGTGAGGTCGTAGTTCTTGTGCTTGTAGACGCCGTCGAGCCATTGCGCCCATTCGACCATCTCGATCCGGGCATCGATGCCGATCTCGGCCAGCTCGGCGGCGATGATCTGGCCGCCCTGGCGGGCATAGGGCGGCGGCGGCAGCGTAAGCGTCACCTTGAGCGGTAGGCTCACGCCGGCCTCCTTAAGCAGCGCCTTCGCCTTGGCGGGGTCGTAGGGCGAGCGGCCCGTAAGATCAATATAGAAGGGGTCGTTGGGCGTGTAGTGGCTGCCGATGGGCACGCCCATGCCGTTGGACGCGCCGTCGATGATCGCCTTGCGGTCGATCGCGGCGGCGATCGCGCGGCGCACCCGCACGTCGTCGAAGGGCTTGCGCTTGTTGTTGATGGCGAGGATGGTCTTGCCTTCGGTCGAGCCGACGGTAACGGTGAAGCGCGCATCGCCTTGGAACTGCTTGAGGCTGTCCAGCGCGCCGAAGCGCGGGAAGGCGTCGATATCGCCGGCGAGTAGCCCCGCCACCTGGGCAGCGGGATCGTTGACGATGCGGAAGGTCACGCGATCGAGCTTGATCGCCGCCGCGTCGCGATAGCCCGGCCATTTCGCCAGCGTGATCGAAGCGCCCTTCACCCAGTTGTCGAATGTGAAGGGGCCGGTGCCGACGGGGTGGGTCGCGTCGCTCGCGGCGCTTTTGGGTTCGAGGATGACGCCGGTGTTCTCGCCGAGATTGAACAGGAAATTGGCATTGACCTGCTTCAGCCGCAGCACCACGGTCAGCGGGTCCGGCGTCTCGATCGCGGCGATGTCGGCATAGACTGCCTTCTCCTTGTTGGTGCTGCTCTCGGCGGCGTCGCGCTCGAAGGAGAATTTCACGTCGGCGGCGGTGAAGGGCTCGTCGTTCTGGAAGCGGATGCCGCCGCGCAGCCTGAAGGTATAGGTCTTCTGGTCCGGCGAGACCGACCAGCTTTCCGCCAGCAGGGGCGCCACCGTCCCGTCGGCGGTGATCTTGGTGAGGCCCTCAAAGATGTTGTAATGCGTCACCTCGCCGATCGCCGCGGCGGCTCCCGCCGTCGGATCGAGGCCCGGCGGCTCCAAGATCATGCCGAGGACGAGCGTGTCCTTCTTCTCCTCGCCATGGCCCGATGCCGGCAGCAGCGCGATGGCAATGGCCGCGGCAATCGCGTAACAGGTTCTCGGCATGTCGTGCTCTCCCTGAGGCGACGGCGCTTATCTTAGCGTCTGGCCGGCGGCGCCGCTATCGCGCGCCGCGTGCCGCGCGGGTCGAGCAGGTCGCGTAGCCCGTCGCCCAACAGGTTGAGGCCGAGCACCGCCAGCATGATGGCAAAGCCTGGGAAGAGCGCGAGCCACGGCGCCTGAAATAGCTGTGCCTGCGCGTCGTTCAGCATGCGCCCCCAGGAAGGCTGTGGCGGCTGGGTGCCGAGCCCGAGATAGGAGAGCGCGGCCTCCCACAGGATGGCGTTGGCGAACTGGATCGTCACCTGCACGCTGAGCACGGAGAGGATGTTGGGCAGGATATGGACGAGAGTGATGCCGAGCCGGTTTCGGCCGGCCGCGCGCGCCGCCATGACGAAATCGCGCTGCCATATCGCCTTGGCCGAGCCGCGGGCGACGCGGGCGAAGATCGGCACGTTGAAGATGCCGATGGCGATGATCGAGTTGACGATGCCAGCGCCGAGCACGGCGGTGAACATGATCGCCAGCAGGATCGCCGGAAAGGCGAAGGTGAAATCGGCGAGCCGCATGACCGCCTCCTCGACCCAGCCGCGCCGCTCCGCCGCCAGCACGCCCAGCGCCGTGCCGAGCAGCAGCCCGACCGAGACGGCGATGACCCCGACCAGGATCGAATTCTGCGCGCCGACCATCAGCATGGAGAAGACGTCGCGGCCCAGCGAATCCGTGCCGAACCAGTGCCGCGCCGAGGGCAGCTGCAGCTTCTGCGGCACGTCGATGAGATAGGGCGAGAGTGGCGTCCAGACCAGCGACAGCGCCGCGGTCGCCAGCAGCGCCAGCGTCAGCAGGCCGCCGACGGCGAAGCTGCGATTGCCGGCCGCCCGGGCGGAAAGGCTCATCGCGGCGGTCACGGCTCGCGCAGGCTCAGGCGGGGATCGATCGCGACGTAGAGCAGATCGACGACGAAGTTCACCACCACCACCATTGCGGCCAGCAGCATCACCGCGTCCCGCACCACGACAATATCGCGGTTGGCGATGGCGTTGAGGATGAGATGGCCGAGGCCGGGCAGCGAGAACACGTTCTCGACGACGATGGTGAGCACCAGCAGGCTGGACAATTGCAGCCCGAGCACGGTGACGATCGGGATCATAGCATTGCGCAGCACGTGGCGCCGCAGCGCGGCGCCGGGGCTAAGCCCTTTGGCGAGCGCGGTGCGCACGAAATCCTCGCGCATCACGTCGAGCACGGCTGCGCGCGTGACCCGCGCCAGGATCGCCCCCTGCACGAGGGCGAGCGCCACCGCAGGCAGGATCAGCGCGCGCAACGCCGGCCAAAACCCGGCGCTCCAGCCGGGAAAGCCGCCGGCCGGAAGCCAGCCCAGTGCGACCGCGAACAGCAGGATCAGCAGGATGCCGACCCAGAAGGTCGGCAGGGCGATACCGATTTGGCTCAGGCTCATGACGACGATGTCGCCGAGCCGGTTGTGGCGCGAGGCGGCGTAAAGGCCGAGCGTCAGACCGAGCACGGTGTTGAGCGTCATCGCCAGCGCCGCCAGCGGCAGGGTGAGCGCGAGGGACGGCGCGACGAGCTCGCCCACCGGCGTGTCATAGGCATAGCTGGTGCCGAGATCGCCCGTCGCCATGCCCTCGACCCAGCCGAGGTAACGCGCCAGCGGCGGCCGGTCTACGCCGAGCTTGTGCGCCAGCGCGCGCACCGTCTCCGCTGGCGCCTCGGGTCCCAGCATGACCTGCGCCGCGTCTCCTGGCAGCACTTCCAGCACCAGGAAGACGACCACCGACGCGGCGACCAGCGTCGCCACGAAGCCGGCCAGGCGTTGGAGCAGAAAGCGGCCCATCTCTCTCAACCCGTTGCCGTCGCAGCTTGTCCGCCGTCGCCGCGTCCGTCAACGCCGCGGCTCTCGCGCGAGCCCGGCCCACGCGCTATCGTCCGGCATCGCGGCGGGATCGAGGGCAGGCCCATGGGTGCGAACCAGCTCAAGGAGCGCTGGCGGCAAGGGAAGGCCGCGGTGAATGGCTGGCTGGCGATTCCCTCCGCCTTCTCCGCCGAGGTGATGTCGCAGTGCGGCTGGAACAGCGTCACCGTCGATCTGCAGCACGGCGTCCAGGACTATCTCTCGATGATCGCCTGCTTTCAGGCGATGCAGGCGCACCCCGTGACGCGTCTCGTCCGCGTGCCGTGGAACGAGCCCGGCATCATCGGCAAGGCGCTCGACGGCGGCGCCTGCGGCGTCATTTGCCCGATGATCAACACCCGCGCACAGGCCGAGGCCTTCGTCTCCGCTTGCAAATACCCGCCTTTGGGCACGCGCTCGAACGGACCGATCCGCGCCGCGATGTATGGCGGCGGAGCCGCTTATCAGAAGACGGCGAATGATGAGATCCTGGTGCTGCCGATGATCGAGACCCGGGAGGCGCTCGACAATCTCGAGGCGATCCTCGACGTTCCCGGCATCGACGCCATCT
>JASHRZ010000655.1 GCA_030037055.1 Alphaproteobacteria bacterium | reverse complement strand
TCCGGCGCTGCCGAGCGGCCGGTCGACCGCCGCACGATCGCGCCGCGGCGCGGCGCGGCTGCGCGGCGCGCGCGATCGGGCCGCCTTCTGGGGCCTGCTCCTCCTCTTCGGCGCAAGCAGCCTCCTCTGGAGCGGCGCGGCGGCGGTGCTCTACCGCGTGCTGCCGCGCCGGATCGGCGAGCGGCTCGGCCAATTCGTGATAAGGGCGGGCTTCCGCGGGTTCCTCGGCGCGATGCGCTTTGCCGGCGCGCTCGACTGCGACTTCGGCGGGCTCGATGCGCTGGCGGAGGCGCCGCCGCTCGTTATCGCGCCGAACCATCCTTCGCTGCTCGATGCGGTGCTGGTGCTGTCCCGCGTGCCGCATGTGGTGGGCGCGGCAAAGGCCGAGATCTGGGACAATTTGTTTCTGGGCGGCGCCGCGCGGCTCGCCGGCTTCGTCCGCAACGATTCGCCGGCACGGCTGGTCAAAGAGGCGGTGCGTCAGGTGCGATCCGGCCGGCATTTCCTGATTTTCCCCGAGGGCACGCGATCGAACGCGCGGCCCGTCGGCGATTTCAAGGGCGGCTTCGCGCTGATCGCCAAGCGCGCCGGAGCCCGTGTGCAGCCGGTGTTCATCGAGACCACGTCGCGCTTTCTCGGCAAGGGCTGGCCGCTGTTCCGGCGGCCCGAATTTCCCCTCGTCTATCGCATTCGGTTGGGAGATCGCGTCACGATCGAGGGCGATGTGCGCGAGAGCGTCGACCGGCTCTCCGCCTGTTACCGCCGCGCGCTCGACGCAGGCGAGCGCTGACCGCGCTGTTTCGTGACCAAAGCCCAGACCACGCATCTCGTCCTGATCCCGAGCTACAACAGCGGCGCAACCGTCCTCGCGACGGTGGCGGAGGCGCGGCGGTTCTGGACCCCCGTCTGGGTCGTCGTCGACGGCAGCACCGACGGCACGGGCGACGCGCTCGCCCGTCTCGCGGCGGGCGATCCCGGCCTGCGCGTCCTCATCCGCGCCGAGAACGGCGGCAAGGGCGCGGCGGTGCTCGACGGCCTGCGCGAGGCCGAAGCGCAGGGGTTCACCCATGTCCTGACCATGGACGCCGACGGCCAGCATCCTGCCGCGCTGATCGGAGAATTCATGGCGCTCTCGCGCGCTCATCCCGAAGCGATGATCCTCGGCATCCCGGTGTTCGATCGCGGCGCGCCCTGGCAGCGGGTCGCCGGCAGGCGGGTGTCCAACGCGCTGGTCAAGCTGGAGACGCTGTGGATCGGCATCGAGGACTCGCTCTTCGGCTTTCGCGTCTATCCCATCCGAGCCTTGCGCGCGGTCATGGAATCCCGCCGGTCGATGCGGCGCTTCGATTTCGATCCGGAGGCGGCCGTGCGGCTGAGTTGGCAGGGCGTGCCCGCCATCGCCCGACCGGCACCGGTACGCTATTTGCAGCGGGAGGAAGGCGGCGTGTCGCATTTCCGCTATCTGCGCGACAACGCGCTTCTCGCCTGGATGCACCTGCGGCTGCTGGCGGGATCCGTGCCTCGCCTGCCGCGGCTCGTGGCGCGGCGGCTCAGACCATGGCGCCGTTGATCGAGATGAGCTGGCCGGAGATGTATCCCGCGGCGTCGGACGCGAGGAACTGCACGAGATCCGCGACCTCTTCCGGCCGTCCCGCGCGCTTCATCGGCACCAGCCGCTCGATCGCCTCCTTGGTGAAGACGCCCTCGGTCATCGGCGAGGCGATGATGCCCGGCGCCACCGTGTTGACGGTGATACCGCGGCTCGCCAGCTCCAGGGCCAGCGAGCGCCCGGCGCCGTGCAGGCCCGCCTTTGCCGCCGCGTAGTTGGTCTGCCCGTGATTGCCGGCGACCGCCGCGACCGACGAGATGTTAACGATGCGCCCCCAGCGCGTCCGGATCATCGGCAGGAGCAGGGGCTGGGTGACGTTGAAGAAGCCGTTGAGCGAGACGTCGATGACGCGCGACCACTGCTCGGGGCGCATGCCGGGCATCACCGCGTCGTCGTGGATGCCGGCGTTGTTGACGAGGATCTGCAGCGCGCCCGCCTCGAGCAGCTTCTCGAGCGCCGTCCGGCTGGCCTCGGCATCGGTGACGTCGAAGACGACGGAATCGGCCGAGCCGCCGGCGGCGGCGATGTCGGCGGCGATCGCCTCGGCGCGCGCCGCGCCGGCATGCGCGTGCACATAGACATGATGGCCTGCCGCTGCGAGCTTGCGCGCGATCGCCGCGCCGATCGCGCCGCTGCCGCCGGTGACCAGCGCCCGCCTCATTCCGGCTGCAGGCGGTCGAGCATTACGGCCGCGCGCCCGTCGAGGACATCCTGGCCGGCGCAAGCAAGAGCAAAGTGGTAGATCGCGCCGCGCCCGTCCGCCATGAGGCGGCGGGCGTCGATGATGAGATCGCCCGCGAGCAGATCCAGCCGCTCCCGGCGGCAGATCACGTCGCGCAGGCTTGCGAGATAGCCGGCCCGCGGCGCGCCTTCGACGCCGCCGGCCAGCCGGAGGTGGACGGCCATGGCCTGGGCGGCGAACTCGATGCCGCAGACGACGGCGAGGCGGCCCGCGCGCCGCAGCGGATTGTCCGCGTCGCGGTGGCGCAGCGAGAGGCAGCGGATCGAGGCGTCGTCCCAGTGAAGCACGCGGTCGATGAGGCACATGGTCCCGGCATGGGGAATGAGCGCCGCGATCTGCTCTCTGCCGAGCGTCATTTCGCCCCTGCCATCACGTCGCGCGCCGGATCCGCCGCCGCCGGGAGGAGCAGCGGCTCGAGCGAGAGGCCGATCTCCAAGCCCGGCAGATAGTCGAGGACGAGGACCCGTGGCACGCCGCGCGCCAAACCTGCCAGCAGCGGCAGGCTGCGGGCCGCCGGCGTGCCGCGGCGCAGCTGCTCGAGCGCGGCGACTGCCATGACAGAAGCGCCGGAGGCACTGCGCCGCAGCTCGAGCTCGAGCCGCGCCAGCGACGCCCCCGTCAAGCCGGGCGTGAGCACGAGCGCCATCCCGAACACCGCACCGATGGGGCGCGCGCGGTTCAGCGGCTCCGGATAGCGCAGGTCGTAAGCAATGAGCGCCACCGCGCGATCGTCGACCGTCGCCTGAGCCGCGGCCTCGAGCAGCCCCGCGGCAAAGCTCGCATCATGACAGCAGAGGCTGCTCGACGGCGCCCGCGAGCCCGTGGCGATGGTCCAGTATCCTGCGGGCGCGTTGTGCACTGAATTGTGAAAGCGCGTCGGCGACATCTCGCCGCCCCGCGTGGCCAAATCCTCGAGAATCTCGTGGATCGTTGCGCCGTCGCCGCCCGAGGAGGCGAAGACGGAGGCCGTCGCCGCGGCCTCGCGCCCGGCCATGGCGAAAGCCTCCCGGCCGACCGCGAGCGCAAGCCGTACCGTCTCGACGGAACGGCGACGCTCGTTCGGCGGCAACAGCGGACTCGGCAGCACGACGGTCGGCGCCGGCAGGTATGAGGCGGCGCCGGCGAGTACCGGCCGGCTCGCCGCCCAACCGTTCAGCCCGGGGCCGCACAGGCCAATGCCTTCGACATAGACCCGCACTATCCGGCTCTTCCGAATAGCAGGCTGCAATTGGCGCCGCCGAAGCCGAAGGAGTTGCTCATCGCGCGGTCGGTTCGCGCAGTTTCGGTCTCGAGCACGTATCGGCTCCTAAATCCGGGATCGACGGTGCGGGTATGCGGACTGCCCGGCACCATTCCGTGCAGGATCGCCAGGGCGGAGAATACCGCTTCGACAATCCCCGATGCGCCGAGCGTGTGACCGGTGTAGCCCTTGGTCGAGCTGCACGGCGTCGCCGACCCGAACAGCTCGGACACGGCGCGGTCTTCCGCTGCGTCGCCGACCAGCGTCGCGGTGCCGTGCAGGTTCACATAGTCGACATCGCCGGGATCGAGGCCGGCCGCGCCGAGCGCCCGCTCCATTGCAAGGCGGGCGCCCACCCCCTCGGGATGCGGCGACGACATGTGGTAGGCATCGCTGCTCTCCCCGACGCCGAGCAGAAGCACGCCGTCCTCGCCCGCCGCCGGCCGCTCGAGCAGGGCGAATCCGGCCGCTTCGCCGATCGAGATGCCGCTGCGCTCAGCGTCGAACGGGCGGCAAGGCTCCTCGGACATCACGTTGAGCGAGCGGAAACCGTAAAGGGTGGTTGCGCACAGCGTGTCGGCGCCGCCGACGATTGCCGCGTCGCAGAGTCCGGCGGCGATCATCCGCTGGGCGCTGCCAAAGACCTTCGCCGTCGTGGCGCAGGCGGAGGAGACGACGAAGGCGGGGCCCGCGACCGCCAAGCAACTGCGCACGAAGTCGCCGATGGAGTAGGTGTTGTGGGTCCGCGCATAGTCGAAATCCGCCGGCAGCGCCCCGCTCGCGCGATCGCGGCGGCGATAGGCCGTCTCGGTCTGAAGGAGTCCGGAGGTGCTGGTCCCGAGAACCACGCCGATGCGTTCCGCCCCATATCTGTCGCGCGCCGCGGCGACCGCATCGGGAAAGCCGTCCTGCCTCAGGGCGATCGCCGCCAAGCGGTTGTTGCGGCAATCGAAGGCGGCGAGATCGCCGCTCAGTCTCGCGTCATCGAGCCCCGGAACCTCCCCAACATAAGTGGGCAGCGGGGCATACTCGAGGGTGCAGGGTTTGAGCCCGCTGGTACCCGCGCGCAAGGCGGCGACCGTCGCTTCCCGACCAACACCCAGGCTGGTCGCAAGACAGAAGCAGCTCAGCGCAAGTGGCTGCATTTTCCCGGTGAGTTCCACCCGCAGAGTCAGTCGACGGCCCCTGAACGCTGCTCATCGTAACAGCCGCGCCAAGTCCGGGGAACCCCCGGCGGCGTTCTCAGGGCAGCGCGCCTGCCACCGTCGCCGGAGAACGCGGCAGCACCGCGAGCTCGGCGCTCGCTCTGGCGCCTTCAGCCGCGATGTACCGGAAGTAGCTGGCGTAGAAGCTCACAAGAGCCGCGCGGCTCGCCGGCGAGCCATCATCGTGGCGCTCGAGGAACGACGCGAGAGTCGGGCGCCCCCCCTCGATCTTACGATAGAGAGCGGCAAAGTACTGCAGATTCGCCCGGAGATCGACATAGCGCGGCTCGGAGAAGATCCGCTCGAAATGGCTTCGATAGGCGCCGAAAATCGGCTCGTCGTAGAACAGTAGGCCGAGGTCGGTCGCATAGACGTCGTTGTCCTGAACCGCCGGCTCCGCCTCGGCGAGCGCGCCGGGCGCGGTCGGAAGCGACGCCGGCTCGAGCAGTGCCCGCCGCGCCACCGCGTCCTCGTAGACGGCGTCGAGGCTCTCGATGGGCAGGTCGTTGGTTCTTCGCATGAGGTTGACGAACTCGTTCTTGGGCACGGGAAAATCGAGGATCGAGAGCACGAGCGGCCGGCCGGTCCCCCATTCGTCCCATAGACCGGCGGCGGCAAGCGCGTTGTGGCTGACATGGGAACAGTTGTCGGTGAAGATGTTCCACTCGAACTCCTTCCCGCCGTCGCGGTAGACCGCATTGAGGCGGTTCAGATACTCGACCATCCGCGTCATCCGCTCGCGATCCAGCGGCACGCGCGCGCAATAGCGGTCGCGGCCAAACCCGATCGCGTAATCGGTGGCCACCGACATCTCGTATTTGTAGTCGCGCGCCGTCATCGCCGCCGGCATGCCGTCGAACACCTCGGCGTGAAACTCGACGCCGTCGAGGATGCCCATCGCCTTGGCCTTTTCCTGGGCCTGCTCATAGGCCGCGCGCGTCAGCCGCTCGCCCGGTTTCAGCGTCCCGTGAAAGAAGAAATCCCTCCCTTCCGTCGCGACCCAGTTGGCGTTCTTGTAATGCGCGTTGACGCTGAGCCCGACCCCCTGCCCTGCGGCGGGCGCGTCGGCGCCGCAGAGCCGGATCGTGGGATAGGAGACACTGTCGTCGCGACAGACGCCGTTGAGGTACATGACCGAGTGCCCCCCGATGCCGCTGCTGATCTCGGCGCCGAAGCCTGGCTTCTTCTTGAGCTCGGACACCGCGCAGACTTCCGCGTAGTAAGGATATAGCGACGCATAGAGCCGCTCGGCATCCGCCGTCGCGCCGGTATCGACATGCGTCGTCCCGCACGCCGCAAGCCCAAGCAACGCGCCGATGACGATGGCACGACGGCAGAGAGACATTTCCGTTGCTCGCTCCGTTGGCAGCTCGGCGCAGCATAGGGGCTC
>JASHRZ010000654.1 GCA_030037055.1 Alphaproteobacteria bacterium | reverse complement strand
CGCCCGCCAGCACCAGACGACTCGCCAGCGTCGCCCTGCGCAGCCGATCGGCGGGTATCGGGTCAATGGCCACGCCAAGCCAGCCGCAGAGGCTGCGGAGATCGTCGGCATTGACCGCGAGGACCGCCTCGGCGTGCAGCCCGTCCGGCGCCAGCGCGCCGCCTCCGCTCAGCGACAGGTCCGAGCCGCCCGGCAGCAGCGCGGCGAGGCGTTCGAGCGTGAGCCGGCCGTCGGCAAGCGTCAGCTTCAACCGCGCGTCACGGAGCAGGCCGCCCCGCCACAGCGCGGCATCGACGCCGACATCGAGGCTGGCTTTGATGCCCGCCGGCAAGCCGGAGCCGCCGCCCTGCGCCGGCAAAAAGAAGGCGCCGGCGGCGGGCGTGGCGACGAAGGCCCTGTCGAAAGACGCCGGAGCGAGCCCCGTGTCGCGCGCGGCAGGCCAGCGATCGAGATCGAGCTGGCCGACCGACAGCCGGAGCGCGAGAGCAGGCGGCGTGCCTGCCTCGACATGCAGGCTTCCCTCGCCATGCGCTGGGCCGAGATCGAGGGCGAGATGGTCGAGCGCCAGCTTGCGCATCGAGCCGGCGAGATCGGCGCTGGCGGCGATCGGCTGCGCCAGCGCCGCCGGCAGGGCGATACCGGCAAGCGTGCTGAGAAGCGTGCGCGCATCATCGCCGCCGAGCTTGAGCTTGCCGGCGATGCGCCGGTCGTCGACCGGACCCGACAGCAGCGCATCGAGCTGCAGCCGAGCCACGGGCTTGGTCGTCACCGTGAGCTGCAGCGGCATCTCTGCAGCGTCGAGCGTGCCGCTTTTGAGTTCGAAGCTCACAGCAGCGCCGCGTGCGACGAAGTTTCCCGCCGCGCCGACCTGTCCGACGACCGGGTCGAAGGTCGCGTCGGCGTTGATGTGCTCGAAGCGCTCGATGCCGCCGCCGCCGCGCCAAGTCACGGCGCCGTTCTGGATCGTCAGACGGACGAGGCTCGCCAACGCGGCGGCGGCATGCGAGCGGCCGGGCTCGGAAGCTGCCCCGGCGCGGTTCGGCGCGAGAGCCGCCGCGGGCGAGCGCCAATTCGGCGCGCCGTTCGGCAGACGCTCGAGATCGATCTCGGGCTCGACCAGGGTGGCATAATTCAGCTCGATCCGGCCTGCCAGCAGGGGCAGCAGCGCCAGCTTCACTTCGAGCGCGCGCAGCCTTACCATAGAGGCGACCGCGGCGCCCGGCGGGTTGGCGACGCGCAGGTCGCGCGCCGTCACCGCCGGGAACGGCAGCAGGCTGAGGGCGATCGGCCCGGCAAGTTCGACTGGCCGGCCGGCACGCTCGCTGAGCTCCGCCGCAATCGGGGCTTTGAAGTGGTCGAGATCGACGAGCTGCGGCGCGAGAATGAGGCCGGCGAGGACAAGGACGACGACGATGCCGAGCAGGATTGCCGCTTTACGCAAGAAATCTCTCCGGGACAGGCCGCACCATAGCATGCCGGACGCGCCGGCAGGAGGATGCGATGGCTGACGTCGTCAACCTCAACCAGTATCGCAAGCGGCGCCGTCGCCGCGATGGCGACCAAGCCGCGGCGGCCAACCGCGTGCGCCACGGCCGCAGCAAGGCGGAGCGCGAGAGGCTACGCCGCGAGAACGACAAGGCGGCAAAGGATCTCGACAATAAAAGGCTCGACTAATCGAGCCCGAGGGCGCGGCGGTAGAGCGCGTCGGTCTCGGCATCGAAAGAGACGAAGATCACCCGCTCCATCGTCTCGTCCGTCTGGAGGAAGCGATGTGTCTCGTCGACGGCAATGGCGCAGGCTCGCTGGCGCGGAAAGCCATAGGCTCCGGTGGAGATCGCGGGAAAGGCGACGGAGCGCAGCCCATGCGCCTTCGCCAGCTCGAGGCTGGCGCGGTAGCAGCGCGCCAGCAGTGCCTCCTCATTGTGGCCGCCGCCGCGCCAGACCGGCCCCACCGTGTGGATGACGTGCCGCGCCGGCAGGCGATGACCGGCGGTGAGCTTGGCCTCGCCGGTCTTGCAGCCGCCGAGCCTGCGGCACTCCGCCAGCAGCCCCGGCCCTGCCGCGCGGTGAATCGCGCCGTCGACGCCGCCGCCGCCCAACAGCGAGGAGTTGGCGGCATTGACGATGGCATCGACGGCGAGCTCGGTGATATCGCCGGTCATGAGCTCGATGCGGGGGTCATAAGCCATATGTTCACCCTGCGGTATGAGGAATGGAACGCCCCGGGCGCGCCGCCGTTGCCGTTGCGACACCGGCGATGCCAGGCCCCTTCCGGAGATTTACCATGAGCCGAGCCTTTGTCAGCGAGACTGATGCCGACGCCGCGGCCGACGCGCTGCCGGAGCTGCCGATCAGCCCGCACCCGAATTACGTCACCCGGCGCGGACTGCGCCTGCTGGAAGAGCGGCTGGCGGCGGCGCGGGCCGAGCAGCGGCGCCTGGAAGCCGCGCCGGACGATCCCGCCAAGGAGCTGCGCCTTGCCCATCTGGGCCGCGAGATCCGGTATCTTGAGGCGCGGATCGAGCGCGCCATCCCGGTCGACCCGGCCCAACAGCCGACCGACGAGGTCGCCTTCGGCGCGGTGGTCGACGTGATCAGTCCGGCCGGCGAGCGCCACCGCTTCGCCATCGTCGGCGAGGACGAAGCCGATGCCGAGCACGGCAAGGTCAGCTGGGTCTCGCCGCTCGCCCGCGCGCTCATCGGCTCCGGTGTCGGCGACACCGTGCTATGGCGGCGTCCGGCGGGCCCCGTCGAGCTCGCGATCGAGGCCATTCGCTATCCCGAGCGCGACCGCTGACGCGGCGGGCGAGGACAACGCCCCTAGACGCGGACGATCTTTCCGGGATTCAAGATGTTGTCGGGGTCGAGGGCGCGCTTCAGCGTGCGCATGACCGAGATCGCCTCGCCATGCTCGGCGACGAGAAGATCCATCTTGCCATAGCCCACGCCGTGCTCGCCGGTGCAGGTGCCGTCCATGGCGATGGCGCGCTGCACCATGCGATCGTTGAGCCGCGTCGCCTCGGCCAGCTCCTCCGGTCTTTCAGGGTCGAGGAGGAAGGCGAGATGAAAATTGCCGTCGCCGACATGGCCGAGGAGCACCGCGGTGAGGGAAGACCGGTCGAGATCGGCGCGGGTCTCGGCGATGCATTCGGCGAGCCGCGAGATCGGCACGCAGACATCGGTGGCCCAGACGCGCGCTCCGGGACGGGTCGCCATCGCGGCGTAATGGGCC
>JASHRZ010000653.1 GCA_030037055.1 Alphaproteobacteria bacterium | reverse complement strand
TTGGACAAGCCGATCACCCTCGGCTAGGATGACGCTGCGTTGCGGCATGCGCCCGCGGGGCGCACATCGAGGTACCGCTGCGTCAAGGAAGCGGATGGCGTCCACTACCTACGCCGTGCCCACCATCTCGTCGGAAGGGAATCTTGCGCGGTATCTCCAAGAGATCCGCAAATTCCCCATGCTGCAGCCGGAAGAAGAGTACATGCTCGCCAAGCGTTGGCGCGAGCATGGCGATCCCGACGCGGCCCAGCGCCTCGTCACCAGCCATCTTCGCCTCGTCGCCAAGATCGCCATGGGCTATCGCGGCTACGGCCTGCCGCTCTCCGAGCTGATCTCGGAGGGCAATGTCGGCATGATGCAGGCGGTGAAGCGCTTCGATCCCGAGCGCGGCTTCCGCCTCGCCACCTACGCCATGTGGTGGATCCGCGCCTCGATCCAGGAATATATCCTGCACTCCTGGTCGCTGGTGAAGATGGGCACCACCGCGGCGCAGAAGAAGCTGTTCTTCAACTTGCGCAAGCTCAAGGGCCAGCTCCAGGCGATCGAGGAGGGCGACCTTTCGCCTGAGAACGTCAAGAAGATCGCCACCGAGCTGGGCGTGCCCGAGGCCGATGTCATCAGTATGAACCGGCGGCTCGCAGCCCCCGATCACTCGCTCAACGCGCCGCTCCGGAACGACGGCGAGGGCGAGTGGCAGGATTGGCTGGTCGACGACGTCCAGGACCAGGAAGCGAGCCTCGGCGAGCGGCAGGAGCTGGGCCTGCGGCGCGACCTGCTGCGAGGCGCTATGTTGCATCTGACGCCGCGCGAGCGCGATATCCTGGCCGAGCGGCGGCTGCGCGAAGCGCCGACCACGCTTGAGGACCTGTCGCAGAAATACGGCATCTCGCGCGAGCGCGTGCGCCAGATCGAGGTGCGGGCCTTCGAGAAGCTGCAGAAGGCGATCAAGACGGGGGCGATGGACCGCAGGCTGCCGGCGGATTAGGCGCAACGCAAAGCGCCGCGCTAGCGCTGTCGCCCGGTCACTTCCTCGCCCCATTCCTCGATCAACAGCTTGCTGCGGGCCTCGAGCCGGCGCTTGGTCTCGTCGTCCCTGACCTCGATCACCATGGCGACGACGGGCGGCACGCAGAAATAAAGCACCCAGCCCATGCCGGCGGCGCCGTACATGACCAGCCAGCTGTAGGGGCTGTTGACGACCTGCTGCAGGCTCGTGAAGGTGATCCCGGCCTCCCACATTCGCAGCGCCCCCGGGATGACGCCGGCGAGGTTCATCGCCCCCACCGTTCGCGCGAGATAGCGCCGGCGGTGGCGGTCGACCAGCACCGCGACGCCGCTCGGCAGCAGGCCCGCCACCAGCAGGATGCACAGCGGCAAGGCGGTCAGCGCCAGCACGGTGATCACGATCACCGTCAGCGTGATGAGGGCGCTGCCGGAGTTCCTGGCGCGCTGCGGCCTGGCCGCGGCGGGCTTGACTGGCGCCGTGCCGGGCGTCCGCGGCTTGGCCGGGGCTTTGGCAGTGGAGGTCGTGCGCGCCATCGCTCAGCCCATCAGCGCGACGGAAAGCGCGATCAGCCAGGCGAGAAAGCTCGCGACGGTGGCAGCATAGCGCTGGCCGAGCTCGGCCGCCCGTTCCGGGCGCCGCGGCGCCGCGAGGCGGAGCAGATCGAGCTCGCGGTCGATCGCCGCGTAATCGCGCAGCGCCTGGTGAAAACCCTGCAGGTCGCGCATCCGCTCGGCAGCGTTATCGACGAAGGACAGCAGCTCGCCCAGATTGCCCTTGGCCAGCACCTTGGGCAGCTCGGCGTTGAGTTGCTCGCGGCGCCCGCGATTGTGATAGCGATCGACGACCAACGGCAGCTGGCGGCCAAGCCGCTGCGCCAGCGCCGGTACGGAAGAGGGGCCCTTGAAGCCCTGCAGCCGCGCCAGGAGATAGAGCGCACCCAGCACGCGATGCGCCGGATCGCCGCTGTTGAGCGCGTCGAACCAGTCATGGCCGGCATGGCGGTAGCGTGCGGCGATGAAAGCCGCGAGATGCCGGTCGATCTGGAAATCGTCACCGGTGCGCTTCTCCGAGGCGCGCTCCAGCGCCTCCAGCACCTCGGCCGCATCGATGATGTAATCGGCCTCAATCACCGGCGAGAGGCAGTGCTGCTTGGGGTTCATCTCGTAGACGACGCGCTCGATGCCGAAGCCCGGCCGCCGATCCTCGAGATAGAGCCGCAGCCGCTCGAAGCTCTTGAGGATGGGCACGAGTTCGGGCCTGAGGCTGGCCTGCGCCGAGAACCAGAATTGCGGCAGCCTCCCGCCCATCGCCTCGGCGATCTGCTGCACCGAGCCGCGGCCGCGGAAGGCGCAGACCAGCGCGGCGCCAAAGCCGTCGATGGCAGCGGCAAAGCTTTTGTAGCGGACCGGCGCCGCGGGATCGAGCGCGATGCAGACCCGCGCCGCCAGCCGCTCGTCGTGGCCCGTGAGCCCGATGTCATGACCCTCGGCGAGCGCCGCCGTCAGCATCTTGGAGCGCTCATCATCGCACAGGCTGCGCTGCATCCAGATCTCGAAATCCTGCGCCTTGAGCGCGCGCACGGCCGAAGCGGGATCGCGAGAAAAGGCATGGCCGAGCGCCCGCGCCGTGTAGAAGGAATGGCCGGCGAACTCGAACGGGCGCGGCGCCCGCCTGACCAGCGCCGGCTGCTTCGGCGACAGCCGCCTTCCCTCCAGCCACATCTCGAGATCCTGCACGTTCCAGCGCTCGCGCGGATCGTCGGTGAGGAGGCCGCGCAGCGCCTCGACGATGGCGCCGTTGAGCCGCTGGCCGGCGAGCAGGGCGTAATAGGAGCCGCGGCTGATCTTCTCGGCCAGCAGCTGGTCGTCGCCGAGCGCGGCGGCGAGGTTGCGCCCGAACAGCAGGAAGATGATGGTGGCACCGAGGGAGTAGAGATCCTCCGCGGCGGTGCCGTTACCGCGGCCAGCGGGCGTCGCCATCCCGCTCTCGATGGTCTCGTAGGCAATCGGCTGAAGCGCCGCCGGCGGCGCGCTGACGCATTCCCCGAAGGCGAGGGTGCGCTGCGCGGCATCGCGCCAGAACAGATTGGTCGGCCGAATGGCGCGATGAGTAAGCCCGGCCGCGAAGAGCTCGCGCAGCGAGGCAACGAGCGGCGGCAGGACGTGATGGATGAGCTCGTCCTCATGCTTCGGCGCAATCGTCTGGGTGAGCGAATGGACGACACGGCCGCCGGTCGGCCGCTCGAAGATGATGGCGAAATGCCGCCGGCCGGTCGCCGGCCAGTCGATGACGCCCCAATCATACGGCGTCAGCAGCGCTTCGGCGCGCATCCCGTGCAGCGCCTGGATCACCTCATGACGCGGCGGCAGGTCGGCGTCGCAGACCAGGCCGAAGATGCTCGCCGTCGGACGGTCGCGATCGACCGCGACGAAGCCCGCCGCATTGGGCGACCGCAGCTCGGCCAGCGGCCGGTCGGGATAGATCTCGAAGCGCTCGCCCAGGCGTATCGGCGGTTTGCTGCCGGCCACCGCCTCGGCCTGCTGGTCGGCCAATATCCGGCTCCCTTGCAACGGCCGGCAAATCTACGCGCTAAAGCGGAAATGCTTGGTTAACCGAGCCTTCAATTAACCGAGAAAGCCGGAGCGGGGTGAAGGACTCCACCCTGCATCGG
>JASHRZ010000652.1 GCA_030037055.1 Alphaproteobacteria bacterium | reverse complement strand
AGCTCGAAGTGATCGCGGAAGAAGCGCGAGAAGCTGTGGGCGATGATGATATCGAAGGGCGCGGGCTTGCTGGTGCCCGCTTCGATCATGCGCTGGAACTCGGGCCGGCGGTCGTTCGTGGCCGATGCACCTGGCTCGACGTAGGTTTCGACGAGCTGGTAGCCGCGTGTGGCACAGTACGCTTCGCCCTGACGCTTCTGATCGGGAATCGAGACATCGTGCTCGGCCTGTCGCGCCGTCGAGACGCGCAGATACAAGCCGGCGCGCAACGGCACGGTCATCGCGATTGTCCTCTCAGATCATCGGTGCGGCCCGAACAGTTCATCGAAGAGGTCGCCGAACCATGCCTCGAACACATCGAGCTCGGCGTCGGTGATCGGCACACACCCCGGCCATCGTCCGTAACGGTCCATGACTGAACGTCGTGCCTGGGCGGGCGCCTGATACGAGTCCAGGGCTCCGGCTCGATGTAAAGATCGTCAGGCAGAGCGCCCAAGCTGGCGCGTGGTCGGGACATTCCCGCAGTGTCGCGCCACTCGCCTCGCAAGCGAACGACCGATTTCTATCCGCCAGCGCCCTTCTCCTTCCCGGCAAATCGGTAACAATGGGAACGCTCGCGCTCGTCTCGAACCTTGATCGCCTGGCGAGCCCTCGCCGGGCCGGCGACAGCCGGTCAAGGCCGCAGCCGCGAAGCGGTGGCGCGGAACGCGCCAGCCTTGACGGGCTGGCGGCGGTCCGGCCTGCTCGTGGCACAGCGATCATGGCTCAGCTTGCCTTGCGCGATAGCGTGAGCGGCAGGTCCAGCTCCACGCGGTCGTGCATGACCTTGGGCGTGATGCGGCCTCGCTCGCCGCGTTCGAGGCGGACCAGGCCATAGCCTTCCATGGTGCGCAGCGTACGCGACAGGTTCGACTTCGCCTTGCCGGTGATCCGCGCCAGCTCGTCGAGCGAGCCGGGCGCCTTCTCGGCGATGACGCGTAGCAGCTCGCGGTTGCCGGCCGACAGGACCTTGGCAAAGGACTCGGTCGAGGTGAACCAGACTTTCGGCTCGTCGGCTCTGACGCGACGCTCGCCACGCGCCACGGCCATGGTGCGCGCCTTCATCTCCTCGTAGCTCGCGATGCCGACCTTTAGCGTCGTCATGGGATCACTCCTCTCTCGCGCAACACCGCGTCCACCGTCGCCCAGAAGTCGGCGAGCAGGGTCGCCGCGTCCCGGTACTCGTAGGGCCGGATGCTTCGCAGCCGGTGGCGATGGTCCTGCCGCTTGCCGCGCCTCTGCCGTGCCACCGGATGGGCGTTATCGAAGCCGACCAGCCGCTCGCCGTCCGGCCCGTGCAGTGTCAGCGAGTAGTCGATGCCGTGCGGCTTCTCTGGCGACACCGGCACCCGCGTCACTACGAACCGGACCCAGTGGCCCCCCTCCGGGTCCACCACGAGAACCTGCCCGTTGAGGTCGAGAAGCACATCGAGGCTCGGGTCACGCGGCTCCAGCATACAGTTATCATACTGAAGCAACACAAGCAAGAGAGGCCTGTGGGCGGCTGTAGGATAGAGGGATGGCGCTCCGCGCATTGATATCATTGAGCTTTCTGTCGGAAGCGCCAGCAAGGGGGTTATGCGGGAGTCCAAAAATCTCAATCTCTTCAGAGACATCCGAACGCCGGCCATCCAGCCTTTTCCCTTGCCGTCCGAATCCAAGGCCTCCCTTCCCGCGTCATACTAAAAAATCTCTTTGTCGGAAGAGGGCGAAGCGCCGACACCGGAGTAACCGCCAGATGGCGCTTCACGGGCCATATTCGTGGGGGTGAACCGAGCTTGGGGGCGACTGTCGCTGTGCCGTGGCACTACACAACTCTCGTTGATTTCGTCGATCACTGACAGACTCTGATCGCTGGGCTGATCGCGTTGATCGCTGCGGTCATCACCGTCGTCGTCACGCTGAAGGTCGAGAGACGGAAGGTCGATCGCGAGCTGGACGCGCTGCGCAAGTCACTCGCCATAGAGCTTCGCCAACTCATTCCCGGAGCCCTCGGCGTGCATGGTTCCCTCACAAGACTGGGCAGCAAGACGGGCGGACCAATTACCGCCAGAATGCTGGAGAGTCGGTCGCGAATGCCAGTTCCGATCGTCTACCCAGCGAACGCACACAAGATCGGGCTTCTCGAAGAAGACGCAATGGATGTAGTCATTGTTTACGGACTGCTTGAAATCGCGCGAGATGGTGTCGTTCGGCTGATAACGACCTACAGGAGATCGGCATCGATATCGGCGAGAACGTTTTCCATCTGATCGGCCTCGATCAGCACGGCCATATCGTATTGCAATTGAAGACTTCGCCAGGGCAGCTCGATCGGCACCTGGCCAACGTGCCGCGCTGTCTGATCGGGATGGAGGCCTGTTCCGGCACACATTATATCGGCCGGCGGTTCGAATCCCTTGATCACGACGTCCGGCTCATCCCGGCGCTCGCGTCATCGGGATAGCACTCGAACGGGCTACGCGTGGCACATCATGGCACGAAGCTGCCAAAGGAAGCGGGCAGAGCAGGGTCTGCTCTGCCCGCGTCACCCTCGTGCATACGACAGGCCGCGGGCGCCGTCTTGCCAACGAAAGATGAGCTTCAGCCAAGGCGCCAAATGGAACGCGCTCATCAGCAGGTACATCACCGCCATTCCAGTAAGCGGCGATGCGTCCTGCATCGGCATGCAGAGCATGTCCGGCCGACCGGCAGAAAACCCGCTCCACAGCGCCATGAGCGCGAAGGTCGGCGCAGCCGCGAGGCCGAGCCAGCCGGCTGCGCCGACAGCGGCATGGCCGTCCCCGACACAAGTCTCGCCGTCGTGACGCACGACAGGGGACATCGACACGTCAGTCATGGCCGTACTCATCCCGGCGGTGCCACCAGATGCCTTGCTCGTTGCGGCCCTTCGGCGCGCGATCAAGCCACTGATAGGCCCCCCAAAGGACGTCCAGTCCACGCGCATAGGTCGAATACGTGTGATAGATGACACCGTCTTCGAGCATGAAGGCGCTCATGCCTGGCCGGTCGCGCCGGTAGGTCGCAACGTCGGTACCACACGTCGCCGCAAACTGTGCGACGGGCGGCGGAACAGGCGTCGTGTCCATTGCGTGGGTGCTGCGCGCATAATTGTGCTCGACGGGCCCTTCCTTCTCCTGCGCCACGGTGAACGAGACATCGAAGTCAAAGTTGAAGTCGCCGCCATGCGACGACGCCCAGGGGAAGGTCCAGCCCATGCGCTGCTTGTAGGCCTTTAGCTTGGCCAGCGGTGCCCGTGACACTGCCATTAGCGTGACATCGTGGTTGGCAAGATGCACGGCGAAGCCGTTGAAGCCATCGGCGATCATCGAGCAGGATGGACAGCCGGCCTTGTAGTCGGGCCCGAACATAAAGTGATAGACAAGAAGCTGCGAGCGCCCATCGAACAGGTCCTTCAGCGTCTTGCTGCCCGCCTCGGTGTCGAACGTGTAAGTTTTGTCAATCCGGACCCAGGGCAGCCGCTGGCGCAGCCGGGCGACGTCATCGCTACGCCGCATCAGGTCCTTCTCGGCAGCAAGCAAATCGCGCCGTGCTTCCAGCCACTCTTCACGTGTTGCGGTCATATGTGTCGTCATTTTTTCTCTTCTTTCGCTGCCCGAGGCGCCGACCGCGTTTTCGCGGGACTTGTCGGGCGTTAATCGTGAGATAGATTTACTGCCGGCCATCGAACGGCCGGGAGTGACAAGTGCGTCGGGATTTAAATGGACTCGCTGATTACGGCCGCGGCGCGTGCGCTGGCGTCGGGTGATGCACTCGGCGCGCTGAACTACATCGCCCTGCGCGACGATCCGCCGGCGCTCGCGCTTCGCGGCATCGCGATGGCCCAACTCGGCGATCTCGGCCGTGCCAAGACGCTGCTGCGGCGCGCGGCCCGCGCCTTTGGCCCGCCGGAAGCCATCGCCCGCGCACGGTGCGCCGTCGCCGAGGCCGAGATCGCGCTCGTCTCGCGCGACCTCGACTGGCCGGTGAACGCGCTCGATACGGCGCATGACGCGCTCGAACGCCACGGCGACCGCGCCAATGCGGCGCATGTGCGCTATCTCAAGATCCGCTATCTCCTTTTGATCGGCCGCCTCGACGAGGCCGAGCGCCTACTCGTGGGTTTCGACCCCGCTCCACTGCCACCCGCATCGCGGGCGGCTCACGAGCTGGTTGTTGCCGGCATTGCAATGCGGCGCCTGCGGATCAAGGCGGCGTACGCTGCGCTGGCGCGGGCCCAACGCGCCGCGCGGCAGGCCCACATCCCGCCGCTCCTGGCTGAGGTCGAAAGCGCAGCCCTTGTCCTCGATACCCCCGCGGCGCGGCTGATCGCACGCGGCAAGGAGCGACTTCTGCGACTCGACGACGTCGAAATACTGCTGGCGTCGAAGGCCCTCGTGGTCGATGCCTGCCGCCACGCTGTCTGTCAGTCCGGCAAGGTGATTTCGCTGGAGACGCGCCCGGTCCTGTTCGCGCTCGCCCGCGCACTTGCCGAAGCTTGGCCCTGCGATGTGCCACGGGCTGCGCTGCTGGCGCGCGCGTTCCGCGCGAAACATGCCGATGAATCGCATC
The DNA here is from genome assembly GCA_030037055.1 of Alphaproteobacteria bacterium. GTDB lineage: Bacteria > Pseudomonadota > Alphaproteobacteria > ATCC43930 > CGMCC-115725 > DAHUYF01. Next base: position 846 of record JASHRZ010000652.1, on the reverse strand, counting down.
GCGCGCGACTGCGCGTCGAGATCAGCCGCCTGCGGAAAACACTGTGTGAAGTCGCCGGCATCAACGCGACCAAGGCCGGCTTTGCGCTCGTGCCGCGCCGCGCTCGCGACGTCGCTGTGCTCGCGCCACCAGCAGATGAAGCGCATGCGACCGTGCTCGCCCTGCTGGCGGACGGCGAAGCATGGTCGAGTTCGGCACTGGCGCTGGCGCTCGGTGCAAGTCAGCGCACCGTGCAGCGCGCGCTCGACGATCTGGCGGCAGACGGCAAGGTGCAGACGATAGGCCGCGGCCGGGCACGCCGCTGGATGACGCCACCGGTGCCAGGTTTCCCGACAACCTTGTTACTCCCCGCTGCGCTGCCGAGTGGCTAGGATGACCGCATGAAACGAACAACGGCGACAATCATCCGCGAATACGGCCCCTTTCCGGATGTCACGCATGTGCATGGCGTCAGCTATGACGGCACCAATGTCTGGATCGCGACCGGCGATACGCTGAACGCGATCGACCCGGCGAGCGGGAAAACGGTGCGCGCGCTTGATGTTCCCGCGCATGCGGGAATCGCCTTCGATGGCCGGCACCTGTACCAGATCTCCGGGGATCGCATCCAGAAGGTCGATCCGACGACCGGCCGAGTGGTCGCTACCGTCCCGACACCCGACGGCGGCGCCTCCGGAATGGCGTGGGCGGAAGGGTGTCTCTGGGTCGGGCAGTATCGCAACCGCAAGATCCATCAGGTCGATCCGCAGACCGGCGCGATCCTTCGCACCATCGAGTCGAACCGCTTCGTTACTGGCGTCACGTGGGTGGAAGGCGAGCTCTGGCACGGCACCTGGGAAGCCGAGA
>JASHRZ010000651.1 GCA_030037055.1 Alphaproteobacteria bacterium | reverse complement strand
GCCTTTACGGCGGCAACAAGCTGGTGCTGATGCATCGCTGGGAGCCGGAACGCGCGATGCAACTCATCGAGCGCGAGCGCATCACCGGTTTCGGCGGCGTGCCGTCGATGGCCTGGCAGGTGCTGGAGCACCCCGCCCTCGGCCGCTACGACCTCTCCAGCATCGAGAGCATCGCCTATGGCGGCGCGCCGGCGGCGCCGGAGCTGGTGGCGCGCCTCAAGGAGAAATTCCCCAAGGCGATGCCGGGCAACGGCTACGGCCTCACCGAGACCTCCTCGGTGACCGCGCAGAACGCCGCCGAGGACTACCGGGAGAAGCCCGACAGCGCCGGCCTCGCCATTCCCGTCTGCGACCTGCGCGTCGTCGACGCCGCCGGAAGGGACGTGGCGCCCGGCGAGATCGGCGAGCTCTGGGTCAAAGGGCCCAATGTGGTGAAGGGCTATTGGAACAATCCCGAAGCCACCGCCGCCGGCTTCAGCGAGGGCTGGCTCCATACCGGCGATCTCGTGCGCATCGATGCGGAGGGGTTCCTCTACCTCCTCGACCGCGTCAAGGACATGCTGATCCGCGGCGGCGAGAACATCTATTGCGTCGAGGTCGAGGACGCGCTCTACAGCCATCCCGCGGTGATGGACGCGGCGGTCGTCGGCATTCCCCATCGCGTGCTCGGCGAGGAGGTCGGCGCGGTGGTGCAGGTGAAGCCCGGCGCACGCCTCAGCGAGGCGGCGCTCCAGCGCCATGTCGGCGAGCGGCTGGCCGCGTTCAAGGTGCCGGTGCGCATCGTGCTGCGCGAGGAGCCGCTGCCGCGCAACGCCAACGGCAAGATCCTGAAGCGGGAATTGCGCGCGGCGTTCACCTGAGCACGGCCGGACGCAGGATGGTCGTGCAGCGTCTTCATGCGCGCGCCGGCAGCGCCGCGAGCAGGCGGCGCAGCGCGGCGAGCGAGACCGCGCTTGCGGCCCAGCCCTCCGCCGGCAGATGCGTCTCGAGCGCGAGCGGAATGTCCTCGAGCGACGCGGCGCCGGCGATGATCGCCAGCGCCCGGCGATGGTCGGCGGCGCCCTCGCCGAGCGGCACGATGCCGCGCTCCGGCGCGTAATCCTTGAGATGGATGTAGCCGATCCAGGGCGCCAGCGCGGCGATCTCGGCGGCGGCCGGCGGCGCGCCCATCGCCTGGAGATTGCCGAGATCGAACAACGCGCGCAGCCGCGGATGCGCGATGCCAGCGACGAGATCGAGCAGCGCCGGCGCGGTGGCGATGTTGCAGACCGGCTCGTTCTCCAGCAGCAGCAGGCAGTCGTGGCGCTCGGCGAGATCGAGCAGCGCCGAAAGCGGCCGGGCGAGATCGCCGGTCGCGAAGCCGTCATAGGCGAGATAGCTGAAGATGCGCAGGCGGCGGATGCCGAGCCGTGCGCAGATCTCGAAGCAGCGCCGGAAGCAGCGCGCCTCGTCCACGGCGCCGGCGTCGAAGCCGAAGGCGTCGTGGCGCTGCGGCGGATGGGCCATGCCCGGCGGCAGCCATTTGAGCAGCGGCGAGGCAAGGCAGGCGACGGAGAGCCCGGCGGCGTGCAGCTTGCGGGCCAGCGCCGCCAGCGCATCGTCTTCGAGATCGATCACATTGCGCCCGCCGATCGAGCGCAGATCGAGATGGCGCAGGCCGTGCTCGCGCGCGAAGGCGATCGCCGTGTCGATGTCGGGCGCGATCTCGTCGGAGATGACCGAGAGCGTGTAGGCCACGGGCTCCTCCGCCTGGGCTGCCGCGTCCGGTTATACCGGGCGGTGCGCGCCATGGCCATCGGGCCGGTTTGCGCGGGGTCTTGCGCCATGATCTACTGCCGCGGCAAAAATCGGGCGAGGGAGGCGCATGGAGAAGAAGCCGGTCAGGCCGCGCGACGCGGCGAGCCTCATCCTGCTGCGCGAGCGCGGCTCGCGGCTCGAAGTGCTGCTCGGCCGGCGCGGCACGGGCGCGCGCTTCATGCCCGGCCGCTATGTCTTCCCCGGCGGCCGCGTCATTCCCGAGGATGCGCGGCGCTGGGCCGGCGAGCGCGGCGACGGCGCGCCGGCGTTTCTCGCCTTGAAGCACGCGGCGCTGCGCGAGACCTTCGAGGAGACCGGACTGGTGGTCGGCGAGGCGGCGCGGCGCGCGGCAAATGCCAACGACGCGCTGACGCCCGTCGAGGAGGCCTATCTGGCGCGGGGACTCGCGCCGGCGCCGGCGCTGCTGCGGCTGGTCGGCCGCGCCATCACGCCGACCGCTTCGCCGATCCGCTTCCATGCGCGCTTCTTCCTCGCCGATGGCCGGCATGCCGCGGGCAAGCTCGCGCCCTGCGAGGAGCTCGACGATCTCCGCTGGCATCCGGTCGAGGATGAGCCGCCGGGACCGACGCAGAACGTCACCAAATTCATGCTGCGCTGCGCCGTCGAGGCCTGGCGCGATGCCGCGCCGGCAAGCCCGCCGCTCTATTGGCACCGCGGCCGCCGCTCGCTCGTCCGCCACGGCGTGCCGGCGCGTTAGTCGGCGCCGTGCTGCGCGAGCGCATCGTCGAGCAATATGGGGTAGGCTGCCGCATCCAGCAGGTCCGGCGCACGC
>JASHRZ010000650.1 GCA_030037055.1 Alphaproteobacteria bacterium | reverse complement strand
GGATTAGGCCCGGCATCGCAGATTTTCGTGGCGCGGCTGCGGTCCCCCTCCCGCAGCGCGCTTGGTGGGCGGCCGAGGAGCGGGATTCCCCAACGACGCTCCTCGGCCGATCCTCCGTCCCGTGCAATCCAGCGGCCGTCCTCGGCGTGGAGATCGACGCGGAGATCATCGAGCAGATCCTGCTGCAGGATTTTCTGCGCCGGCCGGATTGGGCGCGGGGGCGGAGCTGGTGTACATCCTGGTTCTCGGCGCCGGGCTCATCCTTGCCTTGCCCCGCTTCGGCGCCGCCGTGAGCGCCGCGTTTGCGGCGGCCGTCCTGGCCGCGGCATTGGCGTTTTCCTGGTACTCTTCGCTTCGCTAAAGCTGCTGTTCGATGCTGTCGATCCCGCGATCTCCGTGATTTGCGTCTATCTGAGCGCGTCGCTCATCAACCAGCTTCAGACCGAGGCCGACGAGCGCATAGCAACGCCTTCAGCCATTATCGCCCGCTCTGGTCGAGCAGCTTGGCCGGGACCCTTCGAAACTTCGGCCGGGAGGCGAGCTGAGGCACATGACTTTTCTCTCCACGGATATCCGCGGCTTCACCTCGCTTGCCGAACAATGCAAGTCCCACCCCGAAGCCGTGACCGAGCTGGTGAACCGTTTCACGACCCGGATGACCCAGGCGATTTTCGATCACGGGGGGGGGTACGATCGACAAATACATGGGTGATTGCGTGATGGCCTTCTGGAACGCGCCGGTCGGCAACAAGGATCATGCGGCGGCGGCCTGCGCTGCGGCGCTGGCGACCTGCGCTGAAGCGGCTCAACGAAGAACTCGCCGCGGAAACGTCGGCCGTCGCGCTCGCCAACGGCGAGCGAGTGAGCATTCGCCTTGAGGCCGGAATTGGCATAAACACCGGCAATCTCGGCATCCAAGATGCACTTCAACTTTCCGTTTTTGGCGATGCCGTCAATCTGGCCTCACGCCTTGAAGGCGAATCCAAGGTCTACGGCGTGCCCATCGTCATTGGCGAAGAAACGGAGAAACCGGTGGAAGGTTTTGCGACGCTGGAGCTCGACAATGTCCCGCTGAAGGGCAAGCGTGAGCTGACCCGAACCTATGCGCTCCTCGGTGATCGCGCCCTTGCGAAGACCCCGTCTTTCTCGCTTTCCGGGCGCATCACATGAAAATGCTCCCCGCTTACCGCGACCAGCAATGGCGCGCGGCCCGAGAACTGGTCGCGATCTGCCGCAAGTTCTACCTCGATTTGGCGCAGCTCTACGATTTTTAATTTGCGCGTATTGCCGTCAATGACCGCCGTGCTTGCCGACCGCGAGCTGCCGGTCGATACCTCGGCCTCGTTGCGGAAAGTCCAGGCCACGACGACGCGGGCGGCATCCCGGCATGGGGCCGGATTTGTCGCGATATCGCCGGCGCCTCATGCTGCCGTCGCGGCCGCGGCGGGAGCGAGCCATGTTCGAGATCCTCTTGCGCAATTGGTGGGCGCTGGCGCTGCGCGGCGTGGCCGCGCTGATCTTCGGCGTTCTCGCCTTGCTCTGGCCGAGCCTCACGCTGACCGTCCTGGTCCGGATCTTCGCCGCCTACACGCTGGTCGATGGCGTCTTTTCCGTCCTCGCCGGGCTGCGGGCGGCGCAGCGGCACGCGCGCTGGTGGCCGTTCGCGGTCGAAGGCGTCCTCGACCTCGTCGCCGGCGCGATCGCCTTTCTCTGGCCCCGCATCGCTTTGCTGACCTTCATCTACATTATCGCCGTCTGGGCGATCCTGTCGGGCGTGGTGCTGTTTGCGGCGGCGGTACGGCTGCGGCGCGCGCATGGCGAGGGCCTGCTCCTCGTCGCCGGCCTCCCGTCGCTCGCCTGGGGCATCATTTTCCTCTTCTGGCCGATGGCCGGTGTGCTGGCGATCACCTGGCGGATCGGCGCCTACGCCATCCTGTTCGGTGCCGTCATGGTGATGTTCGCGCTCCGCCTGCGCCGTCGCTGGCGCGACATGAGCCCGGCCTGAGAGGCGGTGCCCGAACCGGGGGCCGCGGCGAGGCTGCCTGGCATCATCGCCCGGCGGCGTAGCCCTTGGCGATCATGCAGCGCTCGACGATGTCCCCGCTGCGCGCGCTGTTGCTGTCGTCGTATTCGTCGCGCGTGCTTTGCAGCGTGCCGAGCCGTGCCCAATCCTGGCCACGCGTCGCCAGGATGTCGGTATCAATGTTGCTGTCGCGGCGGAGCGCGAGCTCGGCCCTGTGGCGGCATTCGGCGTAGTCGCGCGCGGCCTGCTCCTGCGGCACCCCGGGCTTGTGCCAGCCGCCGGTGCCGGTGCAGGCTGCAAGCGTCAGCAACCAGGCCAAATGGAACCAAGATCGCATCTCGGAGTTGTCCTTCTCGCCGGCGCCCCGGCAACGGAAGATTAACCAGTCTCGCTTATAGATTAATCGGTGATCAGTGGCGGGTCTCCATCGGACGCGCCGGTCGCCGCCGGAGACAGCGCGCCGCATGGCCTTCTCCCATCGCTCGATCCTGCCGTCCGTCGCCGTCGCGTGCCTGCTGCTCGGCGGCTGCAATGCCTGGCAGACTCGCGCCGAGTTCGCCGCGCCGCAAAGCCGCTGGAACGCCAGCCAACCCTCCCCGGCAGGGCGGGACGATGCGCCGCCGCCGATCGCGGCGCAATACTGCTATCGCACCCTGGCGGTGGTCGATTGCTACAACGAGCCCGCGCCCGACCGGGTGACCGGCTTCAGCGGGCTCTATCCCGATCCCGACAGCCTGCCGCAGAAGCGTTGAGCCGCCTCAGAACCGGCCGGACTGGAAATCCAGGATCGCCTGGCGGAGCTGATCCGAGGTGTTCATGACGAAGGGGCCGTAGCGCGCCACGGGCTCATTGAGCGGCTTGCCTGCCGCGAGCAGCACGCGTGCTGCAGCGGCCGGCGCCGAAAGCAACACCCCGTCCCCCGGGCCGAGCACGGCGATGTTGCCGCGCGCCAGACGCGTCGCCGCCTCCCCGACCGCCGCCTCGCCCTCGAAGGCGTAGAGAAAGACATTGTGTCCGCGTGGCAGCGGCAGCGTCAGGCTGGCGCCCGCCGGCAGTGCGAGATCGAGTAGAATGGGCTCGGTGGCGATGCCGTTGATCGGCCCGGTGGTGTCGCCGACGGTGCCGGCGATGACTTTGACTGCAACGCCGCCGGGCAGCGCCGCCACGGGAATGTCCTGCGGCGGGATTTCCTGGTAGCGCGGCTCGATCATCTTGTCCTTGGCGGGCAGATTGACCCAGAGCTGAAAGCCCTGCATGAGCCCGTTCTCTTGTTCCGGCATTTCGGAATGGACGATGCCGCGGCCGGCGGTCATCCATTGCACGCTGCCGGCCTCGAGACGCCCGGTATGGCCCTTGTTGTCGCCGTGGCGCATGCGCCCGGCGAGCATGTAGGTCACCGTCTCGAAGCCGCGATGAGGGTGATCGGGAAAGCCGGCGACGTAGTCCGCGGCGTCGTCGGAGCGGAACTCGTCCAGCATCAGGAATGGGTCGACTTCACCGAGCTGCGGCGTGCCGATGACGCGGTTGAGCTTAACGCCGGCGCCGTCGCTCGCCGGCATGCCGCGAGCGAGCCGCGCCACCGGCCGGGGATGGTTCATTCCGCCATCCATCGCTTGATCCTCCGTTATGCCGCCCGCGCCCGGCGGGACCGAGCCAGGGCGCCGGCGATCGCCGCCACATGGCGGCCTTGGAAACGCGCCAGTTCCAGCTCGTTCGCGCTGGGCTGCCGCTCGCCCCGCCCGCCGGCAATGGTCGTGGCGCCATATGGGGAGCCGCCGGTGATCTCGTCAAGACGCATCTGCCCCTGGGCGCTGTAAGGCAGGCCAACCACCACCATGCCGAGATGGAGCAACGTGGTGTGGAAGGAGAGCAGCGTCGATTCCTGCCCGCCATGCTGGGTGGCCGTCGCGACGAAGGCGCTGCCGACCTTGCCGATCAGTGCGCCGCTCGCCCAGAGCGCGCCAGTCTGGTCGAGGAAGTTGCGCATCTGCGCCGCCATGTTGCCGTAGCGCGTCGGGGTGCCGAAGATCACCGCGTCGTAATCGCCGAGCTCCTCGGGCTTGGCGATGGGCGCGGTCTGGTCGAGTTTGACGCCGGCCTGGCGCGCCAGGGCTTCGGGCATCAGTTCCGGCACGCGCTTTACCGTCACCTGGGTCCCCGGCACCGACCGCGCGCCCGCGGCCACCGCCTCGGCCATGGTCTCGATATGGCCGTAAGTCGAATAGTAGAGCACCAGAATCTTCGCCACCTTGCCCTCCTGGACGCAATTGACGCTGGCGATGATTTAATCGGCGCCCGAACCTCGGCAACCCCGCAAGTCGGAATTGGACCGTTTCCTCTTTTCGAATAATTAAGTGACGATGCGCCGGCGCCATTGCGCAGGCGCACCTCGTTTTCGTCCCCGATCCACGTGCGGCGTCAAGCCTCGGCGCTGCTCGGCCCGAGCCGCCGCCGCGCCGGCAGCGCGGCGAGGATGCGCTGCTTCTCCTCGCGCGCCAGCAGCACCCAGCGCGAGATCTCAACGATGGTGAGCAAGCAGCCGCGACAATAGCCGGTCGCGGGATCGAGCGCGCAGACCGCGATGCAGGGTGAGAGCGGCTCGGCCTCGCTCATGACGGTTTCGGCTGTGCCGTCACGTCGGCAAGCCTGGTGCGCAGCGCCTTCGCCTTGTAGTCCGGGATGGCGAAGACCCAAGGCCGCAGCTTGGCGTCGAGCGTCTTAGCCTGCTTTTCGGCCTCGCCGTCGCCGCTCACCTCGAAGCGCGCCCAGCTCTTGCCGTCTTTGTCCATGAGCGCGAGCTTGACCATGAGCCCGTCGAAAGTGGTGAATTCGGCACGCGAGACGCCGGCTTCCGGCAAGGGAAGTTCCGCGGCGGGCCGCACGTCGTTCAGCGTGAGGCTCGCCAGGGCGGTGGTCGGCTCGACCAGCGCGGTGTCGCTCTTGAGCTTGGCATCGGCGGGTGCGCCCTTGAGCGCCAGCGCGTCCGCCGGCTTGTCATGAGCGATATCGAGCCTGCTGCCATCGGGCTCGATCAGCACCACTTCCTTCACCTTGTCACGTTCCACGTCGATGATGGCGGGCTCGAGCCACGGCGCGGTGTCGCCCGGCAGCTCCAGCGTGCCCCGCGCCAGCCAGGATTGGGCGTCGCTGGGCTTTCTCACATAGATGCCGTCGGTGCCGCCGCCGAGCTGGTCGACCCGCCGCTTGCCGACGATGATCTCGCCCAGCAGCGTCCCTTTCTCGTCGCTCGCCGTCACAAGGGTCGATTTGGCGTCCTTCTTGCCGGCGTCCTCGACCTCGAGCCGCGCATAGAGATCCGCCTTGCGCGTCTTGGGCTCGACGTAGCGCAGATCGGCGAGACCGCGCAGCGCGTGGGTCACCTTCGTCTGGTCGGCGGGATAGTTTCCTTTTTCCTCGACGATCCATTCGCCGCCTCGGCGCAGCAGCGTCGTCTTCCCTTCGCCATGGATGAGCGTCACCCGCACCACCTCGCCCAGCCTCTGGCGCATATCCGGCAGCACGACCTTGCCGATCTGCGGATCGACGTCATTGGCGTCGCCGCGGTAGGCGACGAACACGGCAAGGATGACGGCGATGGCGGTGACCACGAGAAGGGCGATCAGTCCTCTGGCCTTCATCGTCTGCTCCCTTTTAGCCGGCCTCGGCGCGCCGCTTGCGCCGCCGCACGCGCACGACGCCCAGCACCATGGCCGCGAGCCCGACCAGAAGCGGGATGAAGGCGATGTCGAAGAATTCGAGCGCCACCTTCAGCCGGTCGATGTCCTGGCGCAAATCGAGCTGCACCTGACGCAGCTGTGCGCGGATCTGGAGCATCTGAGTGCGGAAATTGTCGAGCGTCTGGTTCTGCTCGGCGGCGAGCGTGACATTGCCGCCGGGGCCCTCCTTGCCTTGCAGCTCCTTGATCTTGGCCTGGGTGTCCTTGAGCTGCTGCTCGAGGTCCTTCTCGCGCGCCTGGGAACGGGCATCCGCGCGGCGCTGGATCTCCTGTACCACCTCGAAGGGCCGCGCCGAGGTGCCGCGCGTCCTGAGGCCCATGAGTTCGGTGCCGCCGGACAACACGTCCACGGCATTAGCGACGAAATCGCCGTTACCGGCCGCCGGGACGGCGACGCGCTGGCCGAAGAAATCCTGAACCTGCACCCAGAAGCGGTCGTCGAGGATGTCGGTGTCGGCGACGACGACCAGGTTGATCGGCTGTGCCGAGACCTTGACCTCCGGCGCCGCCTCCTTGCTCGCATCTGCCGCCGGCTTCTGGTCCTGGTCCTTGCCCTTCTCGTCCTTCGGCGGGGTGGGCGGGCCGTCGGGGAAGGCCGTCTCGGCCGGCCCAGTGATGCGCGCAGCAAGCGTCAGCTTGGCGTTGCCCGACTTGAAGTCGTTGAGCAGGCCGGCCACGTCGGGCATCCCCTGCACTTGCTCGACGGGGATCTCCTCGGCGTCCGTCGAGGTGGTGATGAGCGGCTCGAAAGTGGTCTTGGCGCCGGGAAGCGGCTTGAGGATACCGGCGGTCGCCATGTTGATCTGCGAGAGATCGCCGGTGATGGGGTCGTCGCGGTTGAGACTGTCCTCCTTGAGCGCCAGCCATGCGATGTAGTCCACCGGCTCGACGCGGCTCGAGGTGCCGATATTGACGCGCCGGGCATTGCGCCGGTCGCCTGCGACCTTGTCCTTCACCAGCTCGACGCCCCAGGCGGTGAAGAGCTTGTCGAGATTGCTCGCGGTGGGGCCGCCGGCGCCGGTCATGCGGTTGGCATGCGACGCCTGCGTTTCGGAGTTGGGGTCGACGAAGACCAGCGCCTTGCCGCCCTTGAGCACGAACTGGTCGATCGCGTAGAGCGTCTTCTCCGAGAGATTCTGCGGATGCACGATCATCAGCACGTCGACATCGGCGGGCACCGTGTCGAAGTCGGTCGAGAGCGTACGCAGCTCGTAGAGCTGGCGCAGCTGATCGACGATCGCGTAAGGCTCCAGCGGCCTGCCTTGCAGCGCCGCCATGAAGTCGCCCTCGAGCGGCAGGCTGGTGACGAGACCGACGACCGTCTTCTTGGGGAAGGCGAGGCTGTGGATGAGCTTGGTCAGGTCGTATTCGAGGAAGCGCTCGCGGTCGGGCTGGAAGAAGGGGATGACCTGCTGATCGTCGGTCGAGTTGGTCGCGGCGAGGCCGAAATAGACCTGCTCGCCGCCCTGGTCGAGCGGCACGCCTTGCAGCCCGAAGGCGACCGCGCGGTCCTCGGTCGGCGAGAAAGGCTCGGGGTCGAGGATCTCGAGCTTGATCTTGCCCTTGGCGAGCGCCGCGTACTCCTCGAGCATCTCGTGCACCCGCTGGGCGAAGACGCCGTAGGACGGCACCACGTCGCCGAGCCGAGGCGAATAGTAGAAGCGCAGCGTGATCGGCTCGTCGATGCGGGCCAGAGTCTTCTTCGACCCCTCCGACAGCGTGTAGAGACGCTGCTGCGTCAGGTCGAGGCGCGTCGCGCGCAGCGCGTGGCCGGCGACGACGTTGATGGCGACGAACAGCACCGCCGCCGAGATCAGGGCGATGACGGCGGCAGCGCGGCGTGATGGCTTCATCATCGGGAGGCTCTCCTCAATCCGCCTTCTTGAGATCGACCAGGATGGCATTGGCGAAGAGGGAGATGCCGATCACCGAGACGAAGAACACGGCGTCGCGCAGGTCGATGACGCCGCGCACGATGGCGTTGAAATGGGTGAGGAAGCTGAACGAGGCGATGGTCCGCAGCACCGCCTCCGGCGCCCAGCCATTGAGGAATCCCAGCACGATGGGCGACCCGCTGACGGTGAAGAGGAAGCAGACCGCGGCGGTGACGACAAAGGCGATTACCTGGTTCTTGGTCAGCGCCGATAGCGCCGCGCCGATGGCGAGGAAAGCCCCGGCCATAAGGAAGCTGCCAATGTAGCTGGCCAGGATGACGCCGTTGTCGGGATGGCCCAGGAAATTGACCGTGATCCAGAACGGGAAGGTCAGGAGCAGGGCGATGCCGGCAAAGGCCCAGCTCGCCAGGAACTTGCCGAGCACCGCCGCGCACATGGAGATCGGCAGGGTGAGGAACAACTCGATCGTGCCGATCTTTCTCTCCTCGGCCCAGAGCCGCATGGCGAGCGCGGGGATGAGCACGAGATAGAGCCAGGGATGAAAGCTGAAGAAGGGCTGCAGATCCGCCTGTCCCCGCTCGAAAAAATTGCCGAGGAAGAAGGCAAGCGCTCCGGCCGTGACGAGGAAGATGACGATGAAGACATAGGCGAGCGGCGTGGCGAAATAGCTCTGCAGCTCGCGCCGGAAGATGACGAGGGTGCTGTGCATGGCTCAAGTCTGGCGGGGGAGGGTGATGGCGCGAAAGACGTCATCGAGGCGGCCGCGCTCGACGCGCAGCGCCGCCACCGACCAGCCGGCGGCGCGGACGAGGTCGGTGACCTCGGCGATGATCGAGCGGCCCTCCCGCGGGAAGATCATCAGCGCCTCGCCCTCGACGTCCGCGACCGGCTCGACCGCGAGCACGCCGGGCAGCCGCAATAGCGCCGTGGCGGCGTCGACGCCGTTGACCGCCAGTCCCAGGCGCACGGCGTTGTGGTGGCGCGAGCGCGCCGCGAGCGCGACCGGCGTGCCGTCGGCCAGGACGCGGCCGGCGGCGATGATGATGGCGCGCGTGCAGATCGCGTCCACCTCTTCGAGCAGATGCGTCGAGATGACGATCGCCTTCTCGGCGGCGAGCGTGGCGATGAGGCGCCGCACCTCGTGCTTCTGATTGGGGTCGAGCCCGTCGGTCGGCTCGTCGAGGATGAGCACGTCGGGATCGTGCAGCAGCGCCTGCGCCAGCCCGACGCGGCGCTTGAAGCCTTTCGAAAGCGTCTCGATCGGCTGGTGCAGCACGCCGGAGAGCTGAGTGCGTTCGACCGCGAGCGCGATGCGCCGCGCCGCCTCGGCGCCGGCAAAGCCGCGAATGCGGGCGATGAAGGCGAGAAAGCCGGCCGGCGTCATGTCGGGGTAGGCGGGTGCTCCCTCCGGCAGGTAGCCGATATGCCGCTT
>JASHRZ010000649.1 GCA_030037055.1 Alphaproteobacteria bacterium | reverse complement strand
CGCGGTCGCGGTCGAGCACCACCACCCCCGCCCCGGCGCGGGCCATGGCCTTGGCGGTGGCGGCGCCGATGCCGCCGCCGCCGCCGGTGACGACGGCGATCTGGCGGCCGAGCGGCTTCTCGGAGGATTTGCCGAGCTTGGCCTGCTCCAGCGACCAATACTCGACATCGAACATGTCGGCCTCGCTGACGCAGTCGTAGCGGCCGATCGCTTCGGCGTCGGTGATGACGGCGATGGTGTTCTCGGCGATGTCGGCGGCGATCGCCGCGTCCTTGGCCGAGGCGCCGACGCCGAAGAGGCCGAGCCCCGGCGCGAGCACGACGCGCGGCAGCGGATCGAGCTCGGTCTTGGGCTTGGCCTGGCGCGCGTTGTGGCGGCGGAAATAGGCGTGGTAGCGCGCGCCATAAGCCTCGACCGCGGCAGCGACCGCCTTGCGCCACGCATCGAGCCCGCCGGCCGCCGGCGGCGCGACCAGCGGCCAGTTCTTGGTGCGGATGGTGTGATCGGGGGTGACCACGCCCACCTGCGAGTAGCGTTCGATCTCGGCGCCGTTGACGTAGTTGAGGATCTCCGGGGAGCGGCGAAAGCAAAGGATCTGCCGCTTGGCGACGCCGGCGCCGTCGTTGGCGATGGCGCAGAGGCCGCGCAGCACCGGCGCCACCTCGGCCACGGTCGCGGGCTCCAGCGGCAAGGAAGCCGCGGCGAAGACGTTGCGGCGCCCGCGCTTCAACCGCTCCTCGGCGAGGCTCACCATCGCGACCATGCGCTCATAGGCCTCGCGTGCGTCGGCGCCGAAGGTGAAGATGCCGTGCTTCAGCAGGATGAGCCCCTCGACGCCGGGATCGGCGTCGTAGATCTCCGCCGCCCGCTTAGCCAGCGCGAAGCCCGGCATGATGTAAGGTACGAGCGCCATGCGCCCGTCATAGACCTCGCGGCAGAGCGCCTCGCCCTCCGGCTGGTCGGTGAGCGCCAGCACCGCGGTCGAATGCGTGTGGTCGACGAATTTCTGCGGCAGGAAGGCGTGCAGCAGGGTCTCGACCGAGGGGTTGGGCGCGGCGCTGTCGAGGAGATTGCCGCGCTGGACATTGACCATGTCCTCGTCGCTGAGGCGCTCGAGCCGGCGCAGCCGGAGGAGAGGCGCAAGCCGCACCGCCGGCAGCCCCGCCGGCTCGATATTGCCCATGTCCCAGCCCGAGCCCTTGACGCAGAGCACGTCGACGGTCTCGCCGTGGAGATCGCGCATCGCGGTCTTGACCGAGCTGTTGCCGCCGCCATGCAGCACGAGCCGGCGATCGCCGCCGAGCAGCCGCGTGGTGTATACGCGCAGCGCCAAGTCGCGGCCGATGCCTTGCGCCCAATAGCGCGCGACGAAGCCGTCCGCCTCGCTGTCCGACCAGCGACTTTTCATTGCCGCCGCACGGGCCGCTCACCCCCCTCCCTTCCCTCCCCCTCAACGGGGGAGGGGCAAGCGAACGCCAAAAAGATCCCCCTCGGCCCTTGACCGGAAGAGCTGGGGTGGGAGGTCAGCCGGCGGATCATTCGCCCGCCATGAGCTGGCGCCGCTCCGGGAAAAGCGACAGCAGCCCGTCGCGCGAAGCGGCGCAGACACCGCGTTCGGTAATGAGCCCCGTAACCAGCCGCGCCGGGGTCACGTCGAAGGCGTAGTTGGCGGCGGGGCTGCCGTCCGGCATCAGCCGCACCCGCGCGATGCCGCCCTCGGGCAGCCTGCCGGCGATCTCGATCACCTCAGCGGCGTCGCGCTGCTCGATTGGGATGTCGCGCACGCCATCCTCGATCGACCAGTCGATGGTCGGCGAGGGCAGCGCGACGTAGAACGGCACGCGGTTGTCATGCGCCGCCAGCGCCTTGAGATAGGTCCCAATCTTGTTGGCGACGTCGCCGCGGGCGGTGGTGCGGTCGGTGCCGACGATGCAGAGATCGACGCGGCTATGCTGCATGAGATGGCCGCCGGCATTGTCGACGATCACGGTGTGCGGGACGCCGTGCTGGCCGAGCTCCCACGCGGTGAGGCTCGCGCCCTGGTTGCGCGGCCGCGTCTCGTCGACCCAGACATGAACCGGGATGCCCTGGTCATGCGCGGCATAGATCGGCGCCAGCGCCGTCCCCCAATCGACGGCCGCGAGCCAGCCGGCATTGCAATGGGTGAGCAGCTCCACCGGCCGGCGCTTGCCCGCCCTTTGCCAAGCGGCGGCGATTAGGTCAAGGCCGTGGCGGCCGATGGCACGGTTGATGGCGACATCTTCCTCGGCGATCTCGCCGGCCCGCCGATAGGCTGCGGCCGCACGCTCCGCCGGCGGCAGGCCCTGCAGCAGCGCCCGCATCTCCTCGAGCGCCCAGCGCAGGTTGACCGCGGTCGGCCGCGTCGCCAGCAGGCTGCGGCAGGCCGCGTCGAGCGCCTCGTCCGAGGCTTGCGCGCGCATCGCCAGAGCCACGCCATAGGCAGCGGTGGCGCCGATCAGCGGCGCGCCGCGCACCAGCATGGCGCTGATGGCATGCGCGGATTCGGCGAGCGTACCAAGGCGCGCGGTGACGAATTCATGCGGCAGCCGGGTCTGGTCGATGATGCCGACCGCGCCATCGGGCTCGAGCCAGATCGTGCGCATCGGCGTCCCACGGACGTTCATGGCCGCTCCAATTCAGGGAAGCTCTCTTTTGGCACGATATCAAAAGCCCCCGTCCGATGCCAGAAGCGGGCCGGTCGCTCAGCGCTTGGCCAGCGCCCGCCCCGCCACCGCATCGAGCTTCGCCACCATCGCCGGATCGCGCGCATCGGCGGCGGTGATGATGGCGTTGTCGAGCGCGTGCTGGCAGCCCTGCGGGCAAGGACCCTGTTGCTGCCCCAGCAGCGGCACGACCGTTTTAACCAGCCCGCGCGCCCGGTCCGCATTGGCCAGCAGAACGCCGACGACCATCTCCACGGTGACGTGATCGTGATCGGGATGCCAGCAGTCGAAATCGGTAACCATGGCGACGGTGGCGTAGCAGAGTTCGGCCTCGCGCGCGAGCTTCGCCTCCGGCATGTTGGTCATGCCGACCACCGAGCAGCCCCAGCCGCGATGCAGATTGCTCTCGGCGAGAGTGGAGAATTGCGGGCCCTCCATGCAGACGTAGCTGCCGCCACGATGGAGGGGAATCCCGACCTCCTTGGCGGCGGCGGCCAGCGCGTCGCCGACGCGCTGGCAGACGGGGTGGCCGAAGGCGACATGAGCGACGAGGCCGGTGCCGAAGAAGCTCTTGCTGCGGCTGATGGTGCGGTCGACGAACTGATCGACCAGGACGAAGGTGCCGGGCGGCAGCTCCGCCTTGAGGCTGCCGACGGCGGAGAGCGAGACGAGCTCGGTGACGCCGGCGCGCTTCAGGGCGTCAATATTGGCGCGGAAATTGATCTCGGACGGGGGCAGGCGGTGGCCGCGGCCGTGGCGCGGCAGGAAGACGACGCGCGTGCCGGCGAGCACGCCGAAGCACAGCTCGTCGGAAGGCTCGCCGAAGGAGGACGGCACCCGCCGCCACTCGACATCGACGAGCCCGTCGATCTGGTAGAGCCCGCTGCCGCCGATGATGCCGACGACCGGTGTAGACGCCATGGGTGAACCGCTGCCTCCTTGCCGTTGAACGAGCAGTGTCCCAGCCACACCGGCTCAGTGCAACAGTGAATTTGCAGCAGCGCGCCGCCCGCCGTCGCGCGCCGTCACCGGCCTCAATGCACGTCGGCCCAGATCTGCCGCTTGGCGCCGTAGAGAACGCCGGTCATCACCACCAGGAAGATGAGCACCTTGGCGCCGGTGTACTTCCGCTCTTCCATCGTCGGTTCCGACGCCCAGGCGAGGAAGGTGGCGACGTCATGCGCCTCCTGCGTCAGCGTCGGCTTGGTGCCGTCGGCATATTGCACGTCACTGCCGGCGAGCGGCGCCGGCATGGCGATCTGGTGGCCGAGGAAGTACTCGTTGTACTGCATGTTCTCGACCATCTTCATGCCGGGCGGCGGGCTCTTGTAGCCCTGGAGCAGCGCATCGACGTAATCAGCGCCGCCTTCGCGCGCCTTGACGATGAGCGAGAGATCGGGCGGCAGCGCGCCGCTGAGCGCAGCGCGCGCCGCCTGCTCGTTGGCAAACGGCGCGACGAAGGCGTCGAACGGCCGGCCGGGGCGCTGGAACATCTCGCCCTGGTCATTGGGCCCGTCGGTCACCTGCTTGCTGGCGGCGATCGCCTTGATCTCGTCGTCGTTGTAGCCGATGCCGGCGAGATCGCGGTAATGCAGCAGCTTCATCGAATGGCAGTGCGCGCAGACCACGTCGTAGACCTGGAAGCCGCGCTGCGCGGCGGCGCGGTCGTAGGTGCCGAACGGCCCGTCGAAGGACCAGGACTGCCTCGGGACGGGCGGCTGGTCCTGGGCGCCGGCGGGCGCCGCCAGCGCGAGGAGAGCGAAGCCGGCAAGAATTGCGGCGCGCATCAGTGCTTCTCCATCGACGAGGCGGCGGCGACCGGCGCGCTGCTCTTCTTGGTCACCGCGGCGCTGATGCTGGTGGGCAGCGGCAGCGGCCGCTCGAGCCAGCCGATCACCGGGAAGAGGACGATGAAGTGGAGGAAGTAGTAGAGTGTCGCCAGCCGCCCGGCGACAATGAACCAGCCCTCCGGCCGGTGCGCGCCGCAATAGCCCAGCACCACAACGTCGATCACCAGCAGCCAGAAGACCCATTTGTAGACCGGGCGGAAGCGCGCGCTGCGGACGCGCGAGGTGTCGAGCCAGGGCAGGAAGAACAGCACGATGATCGCGCCGAAGAGGCACAGCACGCCGGCGAGCTTGGCCGGGATGAAGAGGATGTCCGGCACCGAGCGCAGGATGGCGTAGTACGGCAGGAAGTACCATTCCGGCACGATTTCCAGCGGCGTCTGCAGCGGGTTCGCCGGCACGTAGTTCACGGGATCGCCCAGCGCATCGGGCAGGTAGAAGACGAAAACGGCGTAGACGATCAGGAACACGCCCAGCCCGAACATGTCCTTGACGGTGTAGTAGGGATGGAAGGGGATGCTGTCCTGCGGCCCCTTGCGGTCGATGCCCAGCGGGTTGTTCGAGCCGTGCTGATGCAGCGCGATCAGATGCAGCGCGACCACGCCGACGATGAGGAAGGGCAGCAGGTAGTGAAGCGAGTAGAAGCGGTTGAGCGTCGGATTGCCGACGGTGAAGCCGCCCCACATCCATTTGACGATGCCGTCGCCGACCACCGGGATCGCCGAGAACAGATTGGTGATCACCTTGGCGGCCCAGAAGCTCATCTGGCCCCAGGGCAGCACATAGCCCATGAAGGCGGTCGCCATCATCAGCAGCAGGATGACCACGCCGAGCATCCAAAGCAGCTCGCGCGGCTCCTTGTAGGAGCCGTAATAGAGCCCGCGGAAGAGATGGATGTAGACGACGACGAAGAAGAGCGACGCGCCGTTCATGTGCATATAGCGCAGCAGCCAGCCGAAATTCACGTCGCGCATGATGCGCTCGACGGAATCGAAGGCGTAGTCAACATGCGGCGTGTACTGCATGGCGAGGAAGATGCCGGTGAGGATCATGATCACCAGCATGATCCCGGAGAGCGAGCCGAAGTTCCACCAGTAGCTCAGATTCCTGGGGGTGGGATACTCGTTCAGCTCGTGCCGCATGAAGGTGAAGATCGGCAGGCGGTGGTCGATCCATCGCACGATCTTGCTCTGCTGGGGAGCGGCAGCCATGACCCGAGGCTCTCCTAACCGATCTTGACGGTGGTGTCGGTGGTGAACTGGTAGGGCGGCACCGCCAGGTTTAGCGGCGCGGGGCCCTGGCGAATGCGGCCCGAAGTGTCGTATTGCGAACCGTGGCACGGGCAGAACCAGCCGCCGTAGTCGCCGCGCGGATCGGTCGGCTTCTGGCCGAGCGGCACGCAGCCCAAATGCGTGCAGACGCCGACGACGATGAGCCATTCCGCCTTCTTGACGCGCTGCGCGTCCGTCTGCGGGTCGCGCAGCGTGCTGACATCGACCGCCTCCGCGGCCTGGATCTCCTCCGGCGTGCGGTGATCGATGAAGACCGGACTGCCGCGCCATTTGACGGTGAGGCGCTGGCCGAGCTGCACGGGCGCGAGATCGACCTCGGCGGTGGCAAGCGCCAGCGTATCCTTGGCGGCATTCATGCTGTCGATGAGCGGCCAGAGGGCGACCGCCGCGCCGATCCCGGTTAGCGCCGTGGCAGCGATCTGCAGGAAATCGCGCCGCGTCCCCGACTCCTGGATATGCGCGTCCATCGGCTTCGATTGCGCCGCATCCGCCATCGGGGCACCTCTCCTTCAGGCTTTGCCGCCCAGACTTCCCCGCCGGGCAGGATATCGACGGCGCGCAAGCTATACTGTTGAACGCTCTCGGCCATGCGACATCCTGCCGCAGAACCGCCGGCAAGCCCGCGCTCCGCCTGGGGCCGGCGCGGCTATAGTCGATCCGGCCGAGGCCTGCAAAACCGGACCCCATGCGTCTTGCTCTCTACCAGCCCGATATCCCTCAGAATGCCGGCGCGCTGCTCCGGCTCGGCGCTTGCCTGGGCGTGCCGGTGGACATCATCGAGCCTTGCGGCTTCGTGCTCGGCGACCGCCGGCTGAAGCGCGCGGGCATGGACTATCTTGCCGCCGCCGCGCTCGTCCGGCATGTGTCCTGGGAGAGCTTCCGCGCCGGCTGCCGGGGCCGGCTGGTGCTGCTCACCACCCGGGCGCCGCTCGCCTATCATCGCTTCCGCTTC
>JASHRZ010000648.1 GCA_030037055.1 Alphaproteobacteria bacterium | reverse complement strand
GTCAATAGGGGACAGACGCCCGAGTATTTGGCGCAAGCGCGCCGTTTCTTCGAATGCGCCTTGGCGCTCGATCCCGGCAATGTCGAGGCGCTGGTCGGCACGGCATGGGTCGACTGGATAAGTGGCGCCGCCTTTATGACTGACGATCGGTCATCGCGCCTCGCAGCGGCTGAAGCCGCTTTGACCAAGGCGCTGTCTCTGGCGCCGAATCATGCCTGGGCTCACTGCCTGTTGGGCGGTATTCAAATCCATACCAACCGCGCGGCCCAAGGCATCGCCGAATGCGAGCGGGCGCTGGCACTCGATCGAAATTTGGCAATGGCTCACGGAGCGATCGGTGGTGCCAAGTATTTTCTCGGTCGGGGCGAGGAAACCGAGCCCCAGGTCCAGCAGGCGCTCCGCCTCAGCCCTCGGGATACGAGCGCCCACGTCTGGATGGTGTACGCGGGCTTCGGCAAGCTGCAGATCGGCGCCGACGAGGAGGCGGCCGCGCGGTTCCACCAGTCCGTCGAGATGAACCGAAACCTCCCGTTCGCGCATTTTGGTTTCGCCGCTGCGCTGGCAAATCTCGGTCGGGTGGCAGAAGCGCGGGCCGCCGCCCAAGCCGGGCTCGCGCTCGATCCGACCTTCACGATCTCACGCCTCCGCGCTGGCGCGGTGAGCGACAACCCGATCTATCTGGCTCAGCGCGAGCGCATCTATGACGGCATGCGCAAGGCGGGGGTGCCGGAGGGATAGGCCGAGTTGCGCAGGGCGCCGCCGGCACAGCCGACAAGCAACGCCACGGCGACGGCGGCGGGCTACCCGAGAGAGTGGATGATCTCGCGATAGGCCGCCTCGGGAAAGGCCTTCAGCGTCTTTGTCCGCACATTGCCGAGCATGCCGAGGATCAGGGTGAAGCGCGCGGCGACCGCGTCGTCGGGCGCCTCGTACACGGCGACGAGATCATAGTCGCCCATGGTCATGAAGAAGAGCTTGAACTCGCCGCCCATGTCTCTGAGCGCTTTCTTCGCGCTGTCAAGACGCTTGGCCGAGTCCTTCACCTGCCGCATCCCCTGATCGGTCCAATTGATAAGCATGACATAGGTCGTCATCGCGTCTTCCTCCCGGAAAGACACCGTCGGCGCCCAAGGCGGTCCGCCCGCTACTTTCCTTGAGGCCTGCGCCGCCAACCGCCGCGCGTCGGTGTGATCAACATGCTTCTTGGCGGACGATCAGATTTTAGCACGGTACCGCTCTTGCGGCGTAGCGGCGACAGACAGTCCCAGCCTCGAGGCCAAGCAAGCGAGCCATACTGGGTACGCCCGCTCCTTTCGCCCGCTCGGCCTTCAGCTGCTTGTGAGTCGGCGTCGAACGCCGACCCCTGCCGTGGCGTGACGGATTTGCGCTTGCCTCCTCGTCCGTGCTGCGAACCCGATCCACCGAGCGGCTGCCGGCACGATCGGGCCGATCGGGGCTACAATGCACGGCCGCTCTTCATACGACCGCGCAAACGTCCGCTCGCTCGCAGTGCCGTGGCTTCGTGCCGGAAGCCGACATCAGCACATGACCGACGGAAACGTGAAGCTCGTTTCTCTCGAACTAGCACTGTGCACGCACCGACACTGCTGGCATCGTGTGAGGACCTGCGGCCAATAGGGTTCTCGGGCCATACCTTTGCCTTGCTGTTCGAGGGAAAAGGGTGCTTCGCCGCGCTCGAGGCAGCGCGGGCATGGAGTCCGCGCGTCATGTCGCGCCTTGAGGCTCATATCCGGTCTGGCGATGACGCGGCGCTGTTTCGTATCAATCCGATGCAGTTCGCCAGGGAGCGCGGAGTCCTCGAGACCGAGGCGGTTGACCTCTTTCTCCACGGCACGGCCCACGGGCTCTTCGAGATGGACTGGCTCCTGCTCTGCCCATGTGCGCCTGCGTGGTCGAAAGCCTGCGGGTCGGCAACCGGTATCACTGCCCCATGTGCCGATGCCCCATGTGCCGATGCGATTACGAGCTCGACGAGTCCATCGCCGTCGCGTTCACGGTGTCGCCGGCCATTGGCCCCATCGCCTTTGAACCTCGGGATCTCTCACCGTCCGACTGCCACTTCGTCTATCGGATGACGCCCGACGGCCAGACGCCCGAAGGAATGTTCCGGTCGGAACCGGTCAAAGCGACCGAGGGGATCGGTGTGCGGGAGGTCACCCTCAATGAAGCCGCCGCGGCGCAGTTCGTCTAACAGAGCAATAGCTATAGGCGAATCACGCGGATCAGACTGTAAGACACTGAGGCGATAGGTCCGCCCCGCTTCCTGCGCGGTCGCGGCGAACGGCCATGTAACAGCCGCGCCAGCGACAAACGTGGCAAACTTGCGCCGCCGTATAGGCTCTCTCCCGCCGAAGCTGATCGAGCCTTTTGATGCTATCACTTTTCGTTAGGCGTCATGCGCAAATAGGCCCGCTCATGTCGCAGACGGGTCAAGGGCCATACCGCCGCCGGCAAGGCCGCTCTGATCCGAGGCGCGTTCGATCTCGGCGATATCCCGGAACGAGGCTGTCAGTCTGCCCGCTCCAGCGTCAGGCAATGACTCCTCGAGCTCGGAGTTCGGCGATCTTTTCCGCTGTGATCCCACGCTCTTGCAAGATGGCATCGCTGTGCTCGCCGAGCTTGGGGGCCGGCGCAGCGGCCGCCTTTTCCATGCCCGCCAGCCAAAACGGGGTGCTTACCGTGTGGCCTCCGCCCTTCAGCGGCACGATCACGCCATTCTGGTGCATTTGTCGGTCGTGCGGGGCTTCGCTCGGCCGGGCGACGAGCGCCACCGCAAAGCCCTTCGATTCAAGAAGACGCGTCCATTCCTCGCCGTCGCGCAGCAGAAAGATCTCGTCCAGCAGCGCGACCAGTGCGCCGGCGTTCTCGAGCCTCGAGGCGCGGTCCTCAAAGAGCGGGTTTGCGGCGAGGTCCGGTCGTCCGATGGTCTCGGCGAAGAGCGGCCAGAGCTTCGCGTCCTGAGCGACGCTGACCGCCAGAATGAGCCAGCGGTCGTCCCGGCAGCGGTAGTGGTTCGAGAGCGCATTGAGGGCTTGCGTGCGCGGCGGGCGGGATACGAAGCGAGCGCCGTCGAGTCCCGCCTGGATGAAGCAGGCGTTCGCCCAGACGCCGTTCGCCATCAGCGAAGTGCCGACATAAGCACCCTTTCCGGTGCGCTCGCGATGAAAGAGTGCGGTCACGATTGCGCCGTAAAGAGCCAGCGCCGTGGGGTGGTCGCCCATGCCGGGGACCGAACGCGCCGGCAAGCTCTGCGCCTCGGGTCGCACCAGGTCCATCAGGCCCGAGCGCGCCCACCATGCCGTGGAGTCGAAACCCGGCTTGTTCGCCTCGTCGCCATGCTCGCCATAAGCGGAGAGTGAGGCGTAAATGAGCCGCTCGTTGATGTGCGAGAGCTGGTCGAATGAGATGCCGAGGCGACGCCGGACCGGCGGCGGATAGTTTGTGATGAACACATCGGCGCCTGCGACGAGATCGTGGACGACCTGCCGCGCCGCCGGATGCTTGAGATCGAGGGCCAGGCTGCGTTTGTTGCGGTCGTCGACCGTCCAGCAGTAGTTCGTGTCGCCGACGGGCATGCCGGGCTGGAAAGAAATGTTGCGGTAGGCGTCGCCCTCGCCGGGGGGTTCGATCTTGATCACGTCGGCGCCGAAATCGGCCATGACCGTGGCCGCGGCCGGCGCCGCGATGAAGCTCGCGGCATCGAGCACCTTGAGCCCGTCGAAAACACCTGGCTTGGCCACCGAAGTTCCTCCTCCCATCGCCCGGACTTCGCACGAGCGCGAGCCTGGGCGAGCGTTCCGCGTCAACTAGTCTTCCGGATAGCGCCAGACCGCAGCAGGCTGCCGCGCGGCCGCGTCGAAGGTCCACTGCGGCAGGGCGAGACCGGGAGCGATGTCCGTGAACACCATGCGCACACGCGTGCCGATGCCGATCTTGCGCACGAGCTCCGGCGGCGCGAGCCGGCCCTCCGGTGTCGTAAGATTGCCGACGACGCGCAGCGCCTCCTCGGCGGTCGGCACGCCTTTTTGAGTGTCGAGGTCTACGAGCAGGACAAGATAGGGAACATGGTCGCGGAAAGCCGGCTGGATGGCGTGGTGGACCTCGGTGTAGGAATGCACCGTGCCGCTTCCCTCGACCGGGGTCCAGCGCGCACCGGGATCGGCACACCAGGGACACGCCGTGGTCGGCGGGTAGCGCAAGAGCCCGCAGGCCGTGCAGGCCTGAAGGTGAAACGCGTGTCCGGCGCAATAGCGGAAATATTCCAGGTTCTCGGCGTCGAGCTCGCTGATGTCGAGCGGCATGCCGAGGTATTGGGCCTTGATCGTCATCTTTCCGTCCCCCTCGCTCGCCTCAGCCCCGCCGCATGACCATGGCCGAGCCGGTACCCGGCATCGCCCAGCCGAGATTGGCCGCGACCTCGACGTCCCTGACCTGACGGCAGCCGCCCTCGCGGTAGTCGTAGGTGTGCCGCCGCGTGCCGTCCGATGCGAGGGGGCAGGAGTCGTCCACGTCGTTGCGGAGCTGGCGGACATTCTCGATCACCATATTGATGCCGTGAGTATATCCCTCGCAGAGATGGCCGCCGCTCGTGTTGTTGGGGCGCCTGCCGCCCAACCGGATGGTGCCATCGCTGACGTATTCGCCGCCTTCGCCCTTTTTGCAGAAGCCGTAATCCTCGAGTTGAAGCATCGTGGTGAAGGTGAACGCGTCATAAGAGCCGGTGACGTCGATTTCTTCGGGACCGACGCCTGAATTGGGCCAGAGGATTTCGCGCGCATAGCGGCCGGCGACGGTGGAGATCGGTCCATGCTGGTAATGCATGTCGAGACGAGGCTTGCTGCACCGGCCGACCACGCCGCGGATCAGGACCGGCGAATGGCGACCGTCGCGCGCACGGTCGGCGCTGGTCACGACGATGGCGTTGCCGTTGTCGGTCTCGACGCAGCAGTCGAGAAGATGGAGAGGCTTGCAGATCATGCGGCTTGCCAGCACGTCGGCTACCGTCACCCGCTGCTTGTAGTACGCCTTCGGGTTGTTCGAAGCGTGCTCGCTGTGGATCGCCTTGACGGCCGCTACCTGTTCGGGACGGGTCCCGTAGTCGTGCATGTGGCGCATGAACGTCGGGCTGAACATTTGTCCGGCGCTCTGCCAGCCATAGGCCCGGCTGTGCAGCATGTCGCCCGATACCGGCGCCGCGGCGCGCACGCCGGTGCCGCCGATCCGGACCTGCGAGTAGCCGTTCATTGCCCGGAAGATCGCCACGACCTTGCACATGCCGGCCTCGATCAGTCCCATGGCCATGCCGACGAGCGCCTCGGTGGACGACCCGCCACCGAACACGTCCATGTAGAAGTTGAGGCGGATTCCCAAATCGCCGGCAACGAAGGGGGAGAAGGTCGAATCGCCGGATTGGTAGGACAACATGCCGTCGACGTCGGCAGGCCTGAGGCCCGAATCCTCGATGGCGTTCCGAACGGCCCATGTGGCCAGCGCGCGCGTCGTTTTGCCCGAGCCTCGCATGTACGCCGTTTCTCCGACGCCGACGATTGCGTATTTGTCCCGCAGATATTTGGGGCTGGTCGTATCAATGTCGCTGGTCAAGGACACCGTCGCTTCCTCCCGTTCCGTCGCTGCAGTGACCGGTTCCCGGCGCGATTCAGAATAGCAAAGAACGCGGCCGGCGGCTGCGCCGCTCCGCTGGAGACGGCATGAGCGCACGGGATACCGGGCCGTCGCACCGCCGAGGATGGCTCGACGCGCCGAAAGCCCGTCCTGGGCGAACTGGGAAGCACGGGATGGCCCATGCTACTTCTGCTCTTGTGCCCGCGCTTGATCCGTTGGACGGTTGGCCGCCTGCCAAGCCGTTACGCCGGCCCCGATGATGGTGAGACATTCGGAACGGAAGCGGGCCTTGTCCCGCGACTGAACCGATTCCTGGCTATTCGCCTTTCAAGGACAGCGCGCCGTTGGCCGGGATGGTGATCGCGGCCGACTGCGCGAAGCCTCGATCACCGGGCCGCCCGCATAAAGGGCGCCAGCGTTGCCGACCATGGCGGGATTGGAAAAGCCGTAATAGAAGTCGCTGTTGGAGCTCCACCCATCTGCCGCTCCGGGGCAAGCCGATGACGTAGCCCGATTTCGGCTTTTCATCGAAGCTGACGACCGCCAGAACGTCCTGACCCGGGCTACCGTCGGCGACCCAGCGCGGTCGAAATCGTTGACGCGCGAGACGCGCACGCCTTCGGCGCGCAAGGTCCGCTCCCGCCGTCTCAGCGCGACGAGGTCCTGCATGAAGCGGAGAGAAAGCCGGCCCAGGTCTCGTCGCCGAGCGGCGTCAATCGATCGCCGGGTTTGGCGCCCTGCCCGCAGTCAAGGCTTCGGCCAGGCATTGCCGGTCAGCACATAGACATTCTGCGCGGGGGGCGCCCAAGTCCGGAAGGTCGCGCCGCCCCGCACCAGCGTAGCGTCCATCGGCGTGATGTGGTCGACGAATTGGAACTGGACGCTCATCCGACTCCCTTCGGACAACCCCGGGCCGATGACGAGTCTTCCAAAATATTGCAGCGCTGGGGAGCCGGAGCAATATATTGGAAACAGTCACGGGCTCTCTTCAATCCTCCGAAGTCGTTTTGCCGCGGCGCGCGAGCCGTATCGGCAGCGGGACATCCGACGATGCGACACGAGTGAGCGCCGCTCAGGGTCGGCGAGGTCGAGTGATCCCCATGTTGCGGAGCCGGTCGTCAAAGACTTAGGATGCGCGTCCGAGGAGTCCGAGCTGTGGTGAGTCGGACGTGGGCAGGGAGGAAGTTATGCTGACTCGACGAGAATTCGCGGGCTTTGCGTCTTGCGCGCTCTGCGGGATCGCGGAGCTTGTTGCCGCCGATGCGTCGGCCCAAACGACGCCGCCCGCAGCGACGGCCGGCGTCACGCGAAAGA
>JASHRZ010000647.1 GCA_030037055.1 Alphaproteobacteria bacterium | reverse complement strand
GCAGCAGCGCATTAATGAGGCTTACGAAAGCGGGCAACAAGAGGCCCAGGCGGCGCTGTCGAAGGCGGAGGAAGCCTGGAAGGCCGAGGAGGCCGCTCGGCTCACCGCGGCCGAGGCACAATGGCAGGAGCAATCCGCACGCGCGCAAGCGGAGGCGACGGCGCGCATCGAGCGGGTCGAGGCGGCGTTGGCGAAAGCGCGCGCTCAGGCCGAAGGCGAGGACGCCGAGGTTCGCCGCTTGCGCCGCGAGCTGGCGGAGGCGAAGGCCGCCCTCGCAGCCCTAGAGACTGCGTTGGCTCAGGAGCAAAACGCGGCGCTGGCAAAGGCCGAGGAAGCCGGGAAGGCGGAGAAAGCCGCAGCACAATCGCGCGAGCAGTCGGCACGGGCGCTCGCGGAGGCGACGGCGCGGTTCGAGCGGGCCGAGACGGCGTTGGCTGAAGCACGCGCCGAGGCCGAAGGCGAGGGCGTCGAGGCTCGCCGCCTGCGTCGCGAACTGGCGGAGAC
Organism: Alphaproteobacteria bacterium; assembly: GCA_030037055.1. Taxonomy (GTDB): domain Bacteria; phylum Pseudomonadota; class Alphaproteobacteria; order ATCC43930; family CGMCC-115725; genus DAHUYF01. The sequence continues at coordinate 9,011 of JASHRZ010000647.1, read as the reverse complement.
GAAAGCGTCCCTCACGGCGCTCGAAAGGGCGTTGGCGGAGGAGCAAAAAGCGGCGCTGTCAAAGGCCGAGGAAGCCGCGAAGGCCGACGAGACCGCAGCACAGTGGCAGGAGCAATCATCACGCGCGCTCGCGGTGGCGACGGCGCGGTTCGAGCGGGCCGAGGCGGCGTTGTCGGCAGCGCGCGCCCAGGCCGAAAGCGAGGATGTCGAGGCTCACCGCCTGCGCCGCGAATTGGCGGAGCTGAGAGCATCGCTCGCGGCGCTTGAGAGCGAGTTGGCTCAGGAGCGAAAAAAGCCACGGCCGAAGACGGAGGAGGCCGACGAGACCATTCGGCTCGCGACGGCTGCGGCACAAAGGCAGGAGCAATCATCACGCGCGCTCGCGGAGGCGACGGCGCGGCTCGAGCGCGCCGAAGCGGCGCTCGCGCAAGCACGCAGCCGGGCCGAACGCGAGGATGTCGAAGCTCGGCGCCTGCGCCGCGAATTGGCGGAGGTGAAGGCCTCCCTTGCGGTCCGCGAGCGCGAGCTGGCCGAGGCGCGATCGTCCATCGAACGCGCGCCGCACCATGGGACGCTGGACGTCCAGGCCGCGCCTCAGAAGGCGGTCGATGTCGCGAAGCTGCAACAAGCCCGGCTGCTCTTGGCTGAACGGGTGGAAGTGCAGAATGATGCGCCGGTCGCAAATATCAGCGAGGCGCCTGCCCCGGGGATCGAGCGGCGGCGTCAATCGCGGATCGCGCGTCGTCTTGTTCATGGCGGTGCGGTGCTCGCAGCCTTGGCAATGCTGGCGACGCTCTATCCCGCCATCGAGCCAATGATTCCCGAAGGCTGGTGGCCGAACACCGACCGCCTTACGAGCGGGATCGAGCCGCCGCCGAGCGAGGCGGACGCTCCGACACAGTCACCGTCTTCGCAACCGGCGCCGGTCGCCCATCGCCACACGGTTGTCGGCGCCCCCGGTGCCAAGCTGCGCGCTTTCCCCTCGACGGCGGCCGGGGTGATCACGACCCTGCCGCGCGATACCGAGGTCATGCCTGTCGATCGGCGCGGGAGCTGGGTGCTCGTTCAAACCGGCGTCGCCAACGGCACGCACAAGCTGGAGGGTTGGGTGTACGGCTCGTCGCTAAGGGAAGCGACCGGTCCCTGAGCGGCCGCCTGCGCCCGGCGCGGATCGTGCCGGCAAGCGTGCCGGCCGAGCCGGAAGCCGCGGCGGTTGTCGCCATCCGCGGCGTCGCTTCATCCGACCATTGCGCGCACCGCCTCGGCGATCTCAGCGCCGCCGATCTTGCAGACCTCTTCCAGCGGCGGCGCGTAAGGCACCGGGATGCGCGGCGCGCCCAGCCGGCGCACCGGCGCGCGCAATAGGTCGAACAGCGCCTCGGCGACGCTGGCGGCGACCTCGGCGCCGAAGCCGCCGGTCTGCACCGCCTCGTGCACCACCAGCAGTCGGCCGGTCCGCCGCACCGAGGCGAACACCAAATCACGGTCCCAGGGATAGAGCGTGCGCAAATCGATCACCTCGGCCGAAGGGCCGCCGTCGAGCAGTTCGGCCGCCGCCTCGACCCGGCGTAGCATGCCCGACCAGGTGACGATGGTGACGTCGCTGCCCTCGCGCACGCGGCGCGCCACGCCCAGCGGCAGCGGGTCCGCGCGCTCATCGACCTCGCCGGTGAGGCCCCAGAGATCCTTGTGCTCCATGTAGACGACGGGATCCTCGCAGCGGATCGCGGCCTTGAGCAGGCCGAAATTGTCGGCAGGCGTCGCCGGCGCGACCACGACGAGGCCCGGGATATGCGCATACCAGGCCTCGAGCGATTGCGAATGCTGCGCCGCCGAGGAGCGCCACATGCCGCTCGGCTGGCGCACCACCAGCGGCACGCGGCCTTGGCCGCCGAACATGTAGCGCGCCTTCGCCGCCTGGTTGACCAGTTCGTCGACGGCGCAGAGCGCGAAATCGGCAAAGCGCATCTCCACCACCGGCCGCGTGCCCACCAGCGCGGCGCCGACGGCCGTGCCCATGATCGCCGCCTCGGAGATCGGCGTGTCGAGGATGCGCTCGGGCCCGAACTCCTCGATCAGCCCCTTGTACTGGCCGAAGATGCCGCCGCGTCCCAGGTCCTCGCCGAGCGCCCAGACCAGCGGATCCCGCCGCATCTCCTGCGCCAGCGCCAGCCTGGCGGCCTCGAGATAGCTGAGCGTGCTCATCGCCGGGCCTCCTGCGGCGATCCCACATCCTGCACATCGGCCCAGGCGAGCGCGCGAGAGGGCCAGGGCGCTTCGCGCGCCGCGGCGACGGCATCGGCCATCTCGCGCCGCGCCTCGGCGGCGATGAGGGCGAGCTCGGCCTCGCTGCGGCCGGCGACCAGCAGCGTCTCGGCGCAGCGGCCGATCGGCTCGTCGCGCTGCTTTGCCGCCACTTCCTCGGCGCTGCGATAACCCGCGGCATCGGTGACGGTGTGGCCTCTCAGGCGATAAGTGCGCGCCAGCAGGAATTGCGGGCCGCCGCCGCCCCTGACGCGCTGGGCAAGCTCGCGCGCCGCCTCGTCGACGGCGGCGACATCGTTGCCATCGACCAAGGTGGCGGGGATGCCGAGGCTCTGCGCCCGCGCATCGGGGCCGCCGCCCGCGGAAAGCGATGCGGTGCGAGTCATCGCCGCAAAGCCGTTGTCCTCGCAGACGAACAGCACGGGCAGCTCGTAGATCTTCGCCCAGTTGAGGCCTTCGAGGAACGGGCCGCGATTGATCGCGCCGTCGCCGAAGAAGCAGGCGACGATGCGGTCCTCGCGTCTGAGCTTGAGACCCTGCGCCGCGCCGACGGCGATGAGGATCCCGGCGCCGACGACGCCGTTGGCCCCGAGCATGCCGATGTCGAAATCGGCGATGTGCATCGAGCCGCCCTTGCCGTGACAGGTGCCGGTCGCGCGGCCGAAGAGCTCCGCCATCATGGCCGCCGGCGACGCGCCCTTGGCGAGGGTATGGCCATGCCCGCGATGGTTGCTGGCGATGAGGTCGCTGCGCCGGAGATTGGCGCAGACCCCGGAGGCGATCGCCTCCTGGCCGATCGAGAGATGGATAGCACCCTTGACCTCGCCCGACTTCTGCGCCGCTTCGGCCGCTTCCTCGAAGGCGCGGATGCGGTTCATCATGCGGTAATGCGCGAGGAGGCGCTCGGCGTCGAGATTGGCGCGCGGCGCCTCTGCCATCTTTCTGCCTCCCGGTCGCGGCTTGCTATTTCGCGTTCGCCCGTCCTTATATCGGAGCCTTGCGGCCTGACAAGGAGAAACGCCATGGCGGCAATAAGGGTGGTCGACAGCATCACCAAGCTCGATGCGAGCGATGCCGGCCAGGTAGTGATCGCCGGCTCCCATGGCGGCATCTATCCCGCCTATCTCGCCGCCAAGGCGCGGCTCAGCGGCGTCATCCTGCATGACGCCGGGCTCGGCCTCGACCGGGCCGGCATCGCCGGCCTCGATTATCTCGATCGGCTCGGCATGGCGGCGGCGGCGGTCGGCCATCTCTCCGCCCGCATCGGCGACGGCGGCGACATGGCGAAGCGCGGCCGGGTGAGCCATGTCAACTGCGCCGCCGCGGCGCTCGGCTGTGCGCCGGGCGATGCCTGCCGGGATTGCGCGGAAAAGATGCTGCAGGCTGCGCCCTGCACGACCGACCCGCCGGCTTACGAAGAGGCGCGCTTCCTGCTGCGCCGCGAAGCCGGCGACCCCGACGTGTGGGGCCTCGATTCCAATTCCCTGCTACGCGCCGAGGATGCCGGCATGATCATCGTCACGGGATCGCATGGCGCGCTCCTCGGCGGCCGTCCGGAAAGCGCGATCGGGATCGCCCTGCGCGGTGCCGTCTATCACGACGCCGGCATCGGCGTCGACCGCGCCGGCATTTCGCGCCTGCCGGCGCTCGAGGCGCGAGGCATCATCGCCGCCACCGTCGCCGGTGCGACCGCGCGCATCGGCGACGCGCGCTCGGTCTGGCGGACCGGCCGCCTCTCTGCGCTCAACCCCGCCGCCGAGCGGGTTGGCGCGCGTGTCGGCATGGCGGTGCCCGATTTCGTCGCCGCCGTGATCGCGGCCGGCGAACGCGGCCGCGCTGCCGCATCGGGATCGTGAAAGGAAGGTCCATGGCCGTCGCTCCGTCTCTCGCCAACCGTCCCTCCGGCCGCATGAGCGGCGGGCGGGCGATGGCGGAGATGTTGCGGCTTGCTGGGGCGGGGCCGATGTTCGGCATGGGCGGGTTTCAGCTGCTGCCGTTTTACGACGCGGTGGGGCAGCTCGGGCTCAGGCATTGCCTGATCAATGACGAGCGCTGTGGCGCGTTTGCCGCCGATGCCTATGCGCGCGTGACCAACCGGCCGGGCCTGTGCGACGGCACGCTTGGCCCCGGCGCCACCAATCTGGTCACCGGGCTGGTGGAAGCGCTCAACGCCGGAACGCCCATGGTCGCGTTTGCCGGCGACACTCACCGCGCCCATTCCTGGAAGAACATGACGCAGGAATGCCGCCAGACCGAGATTCTGCGTCCGGCGGTGAAGGAGCTCATCCGCATCGAGCTGGTGAGCCGCATCCCGGAGCTGCTGCGCCGCGCCTTCGCGATTGCCACCTCCGGCCGGCCCGGCCCGTTGCTTCTCGACGTTCCCGAGGATGTCTGCCATGGCGAGCACGAATTCGCCGCCGAGGACTTCGCCATCGACCCGCAGACGCTCGCCGCGCCGGCGCGCCGCATCCGCCCCGATGCCGATGAGGTGGCGCGCGCTGCTTCCCTGCTCGCCGGCGCCAAGCGCCCGTTGATTCTTGCCGGCGGCGGCGTCCATCTCTCCGGCGCCAGCGCCGCGCTGGCGCAGCTTGCCGAGACACTCTCGATTCCGGTGGCGCATACCATGAGCGGCAAAGGCGCCATCGCTTGCACCAGCCCGCTTTCCGCCGGACTCTTCGGCCGCTATTCGCGCATCGCCAACGATCTCGTCGTCGCCGCCGACTGCCTGCTCGTGGTGGGCTGCAAGCTCGGCGAGATCCCGACCAAGCGCTATGCGCTGTTGCCCAAGGGAGTGCCGGTCATCCATCTCGAGATCCTCGCCGAGGAGATCGGCCGCTGCCATCCCGCGGACATCGCGCTGTGGGGCGATGCGCGCGCCGGACTCGAGGATCTCGCTTCGGCTTGCGCCGCCGATGCCGCACGCTGCAAAGCAGCGCGCGCCGAGGGCCTCGCCGAGCTCGGCGCGCGCATGCGGCGCTGGCGCGATGAAGCGCGGCCGCGGCTCGCTTCCAGCGAGCAGCCGATCAACATGGCGCGGCTCTGCCATGAGCTCAACCGCCTGATGCCGGCCGACAGCATTCTGGTCGCCGACGGCGGCTTTGCCGCGCATTGGACCGGGTTGCTCTACGACACCAAGGCGGCGGGGCGGCATTTCATCGCCGACCGCGGCCTTGCCTCGATCGGCTACGGGCTGCCCGGCGGCATGGGCGCGGCGCTGGCCGCGCCGGAGAAGCCGGTGGTGGCGGTGACCGGCGATGGCGGCTTCAACATGGTGCTGGGCGAGCTTGAGACGGCGCGCCGCGCCGGCGCAAACCTCACCGTCGTGGTGGTGAACAACGCCGCCTCGGGCTACGTCAAGGCGCTGCAGCACGCCATGTTCGCCGGACGCTACCAGTCGAGCGATCTCGTCGAGATGAACTATGCCGATATCGCCAAGGCGATGGGCTGCCGCGGCATCCGCGTCGAGGACCCCGAAGCGCTCGCCGGCGCGCTCGCCACCGGCATTGGCGAGCGCGATCGGCCGACCGTGATCGATGTCGTGGTCACCCGCGATCCCGCCAAGATGCTGCCCGCGATCGACAGCCGCACGGCGGAGATCAAACAGGGCGACCGCATCGCCTGAGCGGCGCCGCTTACGCCTCGCGCCGGGCCTGGCGCCGGCGATAGATCGCGCCGAGCTTGTCGAGGCATCCTCGGGGCAGACTAGCCGGACCGAGCGCCGCGGCATGCGCGAGCGCAGGGCGCCAACGCGCCGCGCCCGCGTCGTGCAGCAGCGCCCGCAGCTCCTCATAGGCGAGCCAGCCGGCGAGGGCGCGCCGCGCCTTGTCAGCAAGTCCCGGCGTTGCGAGCAGTGCCCGCGCGATGGCGATGTGCTCGAGGCCGATCTCGACGGCGCGCAGCCCCTCGCGGTTGAGCGTGCGCGAAGCGTCGTGGCTGCGATAGAAATAGCCGACGCGCTCAAGCGCCTCGCTCCGCCCGCCGGCGAGCGCCAGGCGTAGCAGGAAGTGCCGGTCAGCGGCGAAAGAGAAGTCCAGCGAGAAATCGCCGATGCGCTCGAACACGCGACGGGGGAAGAAGCGCGCGTTGATGCAGGGGATGCCGTACATGAGATCGTCCAGATCGAGACCGCGCCGCGGCACGGCGGATGCGCCAAGGCGACCTGCCAATCCTTGCCCTGGGGCGCCAGGACGCAGGAGCGGACGAGCAGCGTGTCAAGCTCGGGCGCCGCGGCAAAGCGCCTCGCGACCTCGGCCAAGAGGCCCGGCGCATAGCGGTCGTCGCTGTTGAGGAAGCCGATGATCTCGCCCCGGGCCAGGGCGAGGCCGCGGTTCATCGCGTCATGCGAGCCCCGATCGGCGCCGATGGCGAGGCCGAGATGGGGAAAGCGCGCGAGGATACCGGGCGTGCCGTCGCTGGAGCCGCCATCCATCACGAGATGCTCGAGCGCCACGCCCTCCTGCTGCGCCACGCTCTCCGCCATCTCCGCCGCGAAGGCCGCAGCGTTGAGGCAAGGGGTGATGATGCTGATCGTCGGCACGGTGGTGCCCTAGCGGCAAGCGGTTGACCGCTCCCTCCCCGCCCTTGGGACGGTGAGGGTCGGGGTGGGGTGGGAACGCGTTAGCGCCTGCCAAATCGCTTGCGGGACACCCCTTCTGCCGCGGCAATGCGGCACAAACCTCACCCTAAATCCGAAAGAGATTGTACGGCATGATGCTCCGGGGTTGACCGCACGGGATTAGGGCGCCGGCTCCGCGCGGTCAAGCCCGGAACCGGTTGCGCAAAAGCGCGTTTGGCCGGAACATGGCGCGAGCCGCCGAGAGAGGAGACGGTCATGAAGCTCATGTGCTTCCACCTCATGCCTTATACACGCCTTCCGGATGATTTCCGCGAGCGCCACAACTCGGTCTGGGTGGATGTCGACCGCAGCCTGTTCGATCCCGCAATCGCCCACCGGCTCTACAACGAGTTCATGGACGAGCTCGAATACGCCGCCGCGCAGGGCTTCGACGCCGTCTGCGTCAACGAGCATCACGCCAATGGCTACGGGCTGATGCCCTCGCCCAACCTCATCGCCGCGGCGCTGGCGCGGCGCACTTCGGATGCGGCGATCTGCATCCTCGGCAACTCGCTCGCCCTCTACAACCCGCCGACGCGCGTTGCCGAGGAGATGGCGATGATCGACTGCATCTCCGGCGGCAGGCTCATCGCCGGCTTCCCCGTCGGCACGCCGATGGACACCTGCTACGCCTACGGCCAGAATCCGAGCACGCTGCGCGCGCGCTATCTCGAGGCGCACGACCTCGTCCTCGAGGCCTGGACGCGGCCCGAGACGTTCGCCTTCAACGGCCGGTTCAACCAGCAGCGTTACGTCAACATCTGGCCCTATCCGCTGCAGAAGCCGCACCCGCCGATCTGGATTCCCGGCGGCGGCTCGGTCGAGACCTGGCAATGGTGCGCCGCCAGGGACTACGTCTACTGCTACCTCTCCTATTTCGGCTACAAGGCCGGGCGCGAGACGATGATGGGCTTCTGGCGCGAGATGGAGCGGCTGGGCAAGGACCGCAATCCCTACCGCGCCGGCTTCCTGCAATTCGTCGGCGTCGCCGAAAGCCGCGAGGAGGCGATGCGGCTCTACAAGGAGCCGGCCGAGTATTTCTACAACCGTTGCCTCCATGTCGATGCGCGCTACGCCAGCCCGCCCGGCTACAACAGCGAGGCGACGCAGCGCGCCAAGATCGTCTCGCAGGTGACGCTCGCCGCCCAGCGCGCGGCGACCATGACCGGCGGCGCCAGCTGGGACGAGATCCTCGCCAAGGGCTTCGTCATTATCGGCTCGCCCGACGAGGTGGCGGACCAGCTCAGGACGGTGGCGACCGACCTCAATGTCGGCCATCTCATGCTGCTGCTGCAGTTCGGCAATATGGGCCGCGAGCTTGCCGGGCATAACATGCGGCTCTTCGCCGAGCGCGTGATGCCGCAGCTGCGCGGCCTCTTCGACGATGCCTGGGAGGACCGCTGGTGGCCGAAGCCGCTGCCCAAGCCCGACCGCGTCGTGCCGCAGCCCGAGGCGCGGGAAGCCGCCGAATGAGCGCGCCTTCCGAACGCAGCGTCGCGGTCAACGGCGCGCCCTGCCGGATCTGGGAAAAGGGGAGCGGCAGGCCGGTCTTCTATCTCGCCGGGCTGTTGGGCCTGCCGCGCTGGACGCCCTTCCTCGATCGTCTCGCCGAGCGTCATCGCGTGGTGGCGCCGTCGATCCCCGGCTTTCCCGGCGCCACCGGCCATGACCGACTCGACCAGCCGCTCGACTGGGTGGCGGCGGTGCTCGATCTGCTTGAGGGCGCGGGGCTTGCCGGCGGCGACCTCATCGGCGCCTCGGTGGGCGGCGCGCTCGCGGCCGAGGCAGCGGCACTGGCGCCGGGGCTGGTGCGCCGGCTGGTGCTGATCGCGCCTTTCGGGCTTTACGACAAGGCCGCGCCGCCCGCCGATCTCTGGGCGCAGAAGCCGGGCAGCCTGCCGGCGCTGCTCTCGGCCAAGCCTGAAGGGGTTGCCGCCTTCGCCGCGGCGCCCGAGGGCGTCGCCGCTGGTGAATGGTCGATCGTCGCGACGCGGGCGAGCGAAGCCGCCGCGCGCCTGCTCTGGCCCCTCGCCGACACCAGGCTCGAGCGACGCCTCCACCGCATCCGCTGTCCCACGCTGATGCTCTGGGGCGCCGAGGACAAGGTGCTGGCGCCGTCCTATGCCCAGCG
>JASHRZ010000079.1 GCA_030037055.1 Alphaproteobacteria bacterium | reverse complement strand
AGCGCCTGGGAGGTTTTGATCCGCGACCACCATGAGGGCTACATTGGTTGGGCGGAGTTCGAGAGGAACCAGCGGCTGATCAGCGACAACGCCAATGGGAAGAGCTTCCTGAGCCGCGGATCAATCCGGCGAGGCGAGGCGCTGCTCGCCGGTCTTCTGCGGTGCGGGCATTGCGGCCGCAAGTTACACGTCGCTTACAGCGGCGAGGGCGGCAGCTCGGGTCGGTATCACTGCCGGGGCGGCCATCTCAATCACGGTGGTGATCGCTGCATCTCGTTCGGCGGGATGCGGGTCGACCGCGCCGTGGGCGCCGAGGTCATTGAACGACTTCAGCCGCTCGGCATCCAGGCGGCGATTGGCGCCATGGAAGCGCAGCGCGCCGAAACCGAGGAGAAGCGACATCAGATCGAGCTGGCGCTCGAGCAGGCGCGCTATGAAGCCGGCCGTGCCCGTCGTCAGTACGATGCAGTTGACCCCGACAACCGTCTCGTCGCTGGCGAGCTGGAGCAGCGCTGGAACGAGCGCCTACTCGCGGTGCGCGCTCTTGAGGAAGAGTGGGATGCGCTGGCAGTGACCTCGCATGCTACGCTCACTCAGGCCGAGCGTGAACGCCTCCTCGCGCTCGGCGCTGACGTTGAGGACGCTTGGCACAGTCCCGGTGCGACGCCGGCGACCCGCAAGCGGATCATCCGGACACTGATCGAGGAAATCATCGTGCAGGTCGAGAATGACTCGCTCAACCTGGTGATCCGGTGGGCAGGTAGTGACCACGCATCCCTACGCGTGCGCAAGAACCACGCCGGCCAACACCGCTGGAGCACCGACAAGGATGTGGTCGAACTTGTCACTGCGCTTGCTCGTCAGCTGCCGGACAAAGCCATAGCGAGTGTACTCAACCGCGCAGGCAAGGCGACCGGGCGCGGCAATGGCTGTTCGCGTGTGTGCTGGCTGCGGAACCACCGTAGCATACCGCCCATATCGTGAAGGTGAGCGCGCCGAGCGAGGTCAGGTCACTCTCGAGGAAGCGGCATCCGTCCTCAAAGTGAGCGAAGCGACCGTGCGGCGATTGATAACTGAGAAGATCCTGCCCGCCACGCAACACTGCAAGGGAGCTCCTTGGGTGATCCGTGCGGCCAATCTCGAGAACGAGGCAGTGAAGCGAACTGCAGAAGCCCGTCGCCTGCGTCGACCGCCGTCCGTTGATCGACGACAAAATATCCTGGCCTTATAAGGTGATAGCGAGATGGGCACTATAAAGCGGGATCGGTCGGCCCGGTGATCACCAGATTGTCGTGCGCGTCGATCCAGCTGCCTTCAATGAGCTTTTGGAAGAGGGTGCGGTCGAGGCTGCGGTGGCTGCGGTAGTCGACGTCCTCGACGGCGGCCTGATGGCGCAGCCGCGCATAGCACAGCCGCCGCGCCAACTTCTTGTCATAACGATGGCTAACCTCGCGGTCGAGCAGGAGACCGAGCCATTCGGCCTCGGGCGTGCCGGCCTACGCCGATCGTGGTCCCGGCGGCGGGTTCCGGCTGCTCGAGGGCTACCAGACCCGCCTCACCGGGATGCCCGAGCCGGAGGCGCAGACGCTATTCCTGCCCGGACTCCCTGGTGCAGCCGCGGAGCTTGGGCTCGCCGAGCCGCTGGCCAGCGCGCGGCGCAAGCTGGTGGCGATGCCCGCGGACGCGGCGCGAAGCATCGGCGAGCGTTTTCACCTCGACTCGAACGACTGATGCCGCCGCGCCAGGCTGGCCCCCGCATCTGCGTACCATCGCTGCCGCAATTTGGAGCGATCGCCGCATCGCGATCCGCTACGAAAGCTGGACGGCGACCGTGGAACGCGAACTCGAGCCCCTCGGTCTCGTGCTCAAGGTGGGCACCTGGTATCTGGTCGCGCGTAGCGGCCGCGTCATCCGGACCTACAAAGTGGCCAACGTGCTCGGGCTGCGCCTGCTCGACGACCATTTCGCCTATCCCGCGGACTTCGATCTCGCGACGCATTGGCAAAAGGAGGTCGAGCGCGCTTCGAGCCGAGCCTGCATCGGGCCGAGGCCACGATCCGCGTCTCTCCTGACGCGCTGTCGATGCTGGACCGCCTCGCTGCGGCCGTCGCCGTGCTCGCCGCGCCCATCGACACTGCCGGCCGGCGACAGGCGACGGTGCCGATCGAAAGCATCGCGCGCGCCGCGGGACTGCTGCAGGGCTTCGCCGATACGATCGAAGTCCTGGCGCCGGCCGAGCTGCGATGCACGCTCGGCGAGCCCGCCCGGCGCACCGTCACCCTCTACCGCGGCGCGCTCAAGCGCCGTCGAGCTCGAGCCCGAGATCGTTGAAGCCACGGCGGCCGCGGCCGGTCACGGTCATGGCGCGCGTGCCGCGCTGCCGCTCGACCCGGCCGGGATCCTCGAGGCGATCGAGCGGCGCGGCCCGGAGCGGCCGACCAGGTGCTCCATGCCTCCGTCCGCAGTTCGAGGTTGGGGTGCCGTGTTGCGTCGCAGATGCATAAGTGCCCATGACCTAAAAGTGACCTCACTGGCGTGCTATAACTAGTCGGAAACCATTTCCTTATGTCGACGGGGTACGTGCCCAGCTCAAGCGGGAGGCAACAATGTCCGATCGTTTCCAACTGTCATTGGCGCCAGAAAAACTCTGGCAGGCCATTAATCCCTTCACCTTCATTCAGCGAGGCGGCCAGTTCGGCTTGATCAATGTGGACCTAGGGCAGACGCCGCATCCGGAAGTGGAGAAGGCAATTCTCGATGAGGTGGGTAGCTATGGTAGACAGCTTGGTCACATGGCTGACGCGCTCGAAGTGCTCCTCGCCCACGTTCACTTGGAAAAACTGAGCCAAGGAGAAAAAGACGCTCTGGATGTCCTGAAAGGTGACCTCGCCAAGATACGACAGGTGAAGCAACGCGCGCTCGGATTGCCGCCAGAGCAACGACCCTCCTCTAAACGAAGTGGGTCACGGGAAAATGTTCGGGAGACTCGGGCCAGTGATACTAGCACGATCACGGTCGCTCCGACGGAGCGAACTACGTCTCCCTCTTGAGAAGTTGACCTGCGCGAAAGCACTTCGCCGTCTGTGAATGTCGCGATGACTCACCACCGACGAGTTTGAGATGATCTTTGGCGCCGATGTCAGCAAATGGCCTCTTCGCCGCGCGGCGCGACCTCTTTACCCGGCTCGACCTGGTGTTCATGTTCGAGCGTGAGATAGTGCTGGAGCGGCAGCGCAAAGAGCCGCCGCCGGGCAAGCCTGGCCGCCAACACTCGCGCTTTGGCAGGATTTTTGACCTGCGGATTTGATACCCGCCCAAAGGGGTGCCCTACAGCGGGCCGCTCCTCTTCCCTGCGCTAACGCGGAAACGACCGAATTGCGAGCTGACCGGCCTAAGTGTCTGATTGGGCTATTCGCTTAATTGGTGTATATATGTGTACCTCCTGGCCGAGCATACGGAGATCGAGTCTGGCCGCCGGGCTAAGCGTCCGCAGCTGGCCGCCGCTCTTGCCGCTGCAGCTCTTGCCGCTGCAAGGAAGGGCAAGGCCACGCTGATCGCCTGGCGCGCAACGTGGCGTTCATCGCCAACCTGATGGAGAGCCGCGTCGACTTCGTGTGCGTTGTGCGTCGACAACCACAACGCCACGCCGCTCACCGTTCACATCTTGGCAGGCCGTCGCCGAGGACGAGGCGCGCCGCATCAGCCTGCGCACCCGTGAGGCATTGGCGCAGGAGAAGCGCAACGGCGTGCGCCTCGGTCCCACAGGCGTACACCGCGCTCGCGAGAACAAGGCGGCTGCCGACCAATTTGCTCGCGGGCTTCTGCCGATCATCGAAGGGATCGGCGCTGCCGGCTTCACTTACAAGCTTGCGCAAGATAACCCGCGAACTGAATCGTCGCGCCATACCGACGCTGCGGCCGGAATGTCGTTGGCACGTCACCACCACTCGGGCGCTGCTGCAACGCCAAGCCTCTCTCGCGGCCTGATGCAGCATCAAGGGTCGGCGCACGACTGGCCTTTGGCGGTGAGCGCCGTTCACTTCCCGGCGGCTTCGTCGACGTCGACCTGGCGGAATACTACGGGGCCCGCGTGCTGCGGATGCAGGCTCTGGTAATGCTGCCACCACGCTGCGAGCCCGGCCTGGTCGAAGGCTTGGGGATCGGGCTCCGCGCAGCAGAATTCGCTCGCGACCTCGACGCTGCGCGTCGGCTCGACCGCCGGTGCGAGGCGCGCCAGGCTCTAGCCATGGCTCGCCTCGGCGGCGACTTGCGGGGAGCGATCTCCTGCGCCGCCGCCGCAGCGATCCCGATGCCCGCCGCGAGAACCACGCCGATCAGGGAGGTGAGGGAGACCCGATTGAATGACAGCGCGACACGCATGCTTTCCTCCTCCGAACTTGGTGGAGGTGACCCAATGATCGGACCCGACGATGCGTGAGCTGGATCACATCAGCCGACATTCCCCAGATACCACCGTTTCGTTGCACATTTGGGTAATCTTCGGCATCGATAGGCGACAAAGGCCGGCAACGCGATAGCCTACGGCTTCCGCTGCTTGGCGATGCTGGCAAGCTGATAAACGGGATTCGTCGGCACGTGCCTCTCCGGTCGTCGGTCTACGACCTGCCGTCGCACGCTTTGCCTCACGCGGTTCTGGCGGCGCCCGCGGCCGCGCGATCAGCGTGAGGATAGCGGCGAACATCTGCCGCGGTACGGCGACCTCGGCCATCTGGAACGTCACGTAGTGGCCGTGGCTGACGACCCTGGCACCGATCTTGATCAGCTTTTCGCGCAGGCTGGTGAGCGACCAGGGCTCCGCCGTCTTAGGCAAGGCCAGTGTCCGCATGAAGTTGCCGAGATTGTAGGCGAGAGCATGAAGCTGCAATCAGACGGCGTTCGCTGGATGCCACTCGACCTTTGCCAGCGGCTTCGTCCAGCTTTACGCCCGGTAGCTGAAGCTCGCATGGAACCGCCGCACCTCCGTCGCGAGCTGCTCCTTAGGGCACCGGTTAACTTCAGCTTAGGTCCGGTTTCGATACTTGAGCCGACCAGCAAATGTTGATTGGCATAGTCGGCTTGGTGCCAATAAGAGACATCGCTACTTTGTTCGACGTAGGAGACCCCTAGCCGGTTAGCCGTTACTAAAACTGCCAAGAAATTGCCCCGTCCGTTGGCCGAGTCACTTGCCCAACTCGACAAGACGGGCAGCGGCGCGCTGTTCAAAGAGCGTTGCGCCTTGCCGTCGGGCGTCATCTCGCGCCCTCGTGAATGCCTGCTGCGCTTCGGACTTGTTGCGACGATTGAGCGACAGCAGACATTCTCCGCGCAGACGATGGAGTTCCGGCAGGTAAAAGCCACCTCCGGGTTCTTCTACGGCGGCTATCGCGCGGTCGAGGTGAGTAAGGGCATCCGCCGGCCGACCCGCGGCTAGCAGAACCTCAGCCCCCAGGCCCAGGAAATATTGCGGTAGAGGGCCAGTGGCCGCCGCGTTGCCAATTTCGGCATCGACAAGTCGCGCAGCATCGGCGATGCCAGAACCGACTGCGGTGGCCCATCCGGTGAGTATCAGGCTGCCCGCACGCCACGCCAAGAGTCCGAATTTTTGCGCGAGCGCCGCGGCGCGATCTGCGGCCACGAATGTGGCGTTACGATCGCCGGCAAGTTGATTGCATATGCCGAGGTTGTGGAAAGCATGGCCGAGGCTATTTGGATGGTCCAATGCTTCGGCGAGAGCGGTTCCCGACGCGCCGCTTATTTGTGCTTGCTCGCGATTACCAGATTCCTGCAACGCTATGGCGCGGCACACGTGGGCGCAGACCCCGGGATCGTGGCCACCGAAGGCCGAACCAAGATGGCGATGGATGGCCATCTCATAGGTCTCAACGCCGACACGGCTGTTGTCCAACGTCGCCGCGACATCGCCACGAAACAATGCTGTCGACCAGCGACAATGGTAGGCTTCGAGTAACTGGTCTCCGTCACCAGAACGCTGTGCGAGCGTCACCAGTTCGTTTGCCCGGTCTCGCGCCAAAGCGGTCTTGCGCCTAATGTTGGCGTTGAGCCAAAGCCCCCACTTGGCTTTAAAAACAGCTGCGCGGTCATCGAGTGCTTCGCCAATCTCGGCCGCGCGACGGCATGCATCCTCGGCCTCCGTGCTTCCCATGCCGCGCGCTACCATTAACGCGGGCCCGAGCTTGACCAGAAAATCCAATTGGCGGCGCATTCGGTCGGCAGGTCGCGGAAGCGTCTCGGCTAATTTTAGACCTGCCGAGAAATGCGCAATCGCCTCCTTGTAGGCGGACCGGTTCACCGCCCGATCGCCGGCGCGCATGCGATAGTCGCAGGCATATTCGGGCAACCCGGCTTCGCCGAAGTGATGGGCAAGCAGTTCAGGCTCGGTCGACGCCAACTCCGAAAATTGTTCCTCAAGCACACGGGCGACGCGCCGGTGCCATTCCCGTCGTCGGCCCAACAGCAAACTCTCGTAGGCGGTGTCCCGCACCAACACATGCTTGAACCTGAAGCTGCGTTCCAAGCCGCGTCCCTCGGGAAAGACGATTCCCGCGGCACCGAGCTTGACTAAAGCAGCCTCAATCTCGGCCTCCTCGCGCGGGACGATCGCGTCAAGCAGAGCGAAGGTGAAGTGCCGGCCGATAACCGAGGCGATCTGGGCTACTTCACGCGCCTCGCCCAGGCGATCGAGCCGGGCCATCAATGAATCCTTGAGCGTGGCCGGCACTACCGCATCCTCTTCGCCGGCGGATTCCAGGACGGTCTTTGTCAATTCCTCAACGAAAAGCGGAACCCCGTCGGTTTTAGCAACAATCGCGTCGATCGTTTCGGCCGACAGACTGTGAGAGGCAGCGATACCGGATGCCAACTCGGCGCTTTCCGCGCGGCCGAGGCGGCTAAGCGTGAGCAGCGTTGAATATTGCCGCGCCTGCCACGGCGGCACGAACTCCGGTCTGGCGGTTACGACCGCGAGCAACCGCGCAGAGCCGATGCTGTCGATCAAACGTGTCATCAACTCGAGCGTGGTTGCGTCGATCCAGTGAGCGTCCTCCAAGACCAGGAGCACCGGGTGAGTCTCGCCCAGGCGGACGATCTCATCGACTAGGAGCGCCAGGATAGCTGCCTTTCGCTGTGTAGGCACTGGCGACACCGGCGCCGCTCCTTCCGGGGCAGGGATGGACAGCAGTTCCGCAAGCAGCGGAATCGTGGTTGCGTCGGACGCTACGCGGCGCGCGAACAGCCCGCGGAGTTTCTCAATTCGCGCGCTCGGCGAATCCGCAGTAGCAAAGCGGGCAGCACGTTCCAAATGCTGAATCAAAGGATAGAGCGCGCTATCGCTGTAGTAGGGCGAGCACTGTAAGTAGACGCGCGTATGCGGCTCGCCGCAAAGCGCTTCCTGGAGCGCCTCGATCAAGCGGGATTTGCCGATACCGGGCTCGCCAATCACGGCGACGATTTGGCCTTCGCCGAGACGTGCCAGGCGCCAACGGTCAAGCGTCAGACCCATCTCATGGGCTCGCCCGATGAGAGGAAGACCGCCGCGGTTGCGGATGGCCGCGAAGCGGCTCTCGATGGCTGCTTCACCCCGTACGCGCCAAGCCGGTACAGGACGCGCAAACCCTTTCAAATCATGTTCGCCGGTGGCTTCGAGCTCGAACAGACCGCCCAGCAAATTCCGAGTCTTCTCGCTGACGAGAATGGTGTCAGACGCTGCGAGCGCTTGAAGTCGAGCGGCGAGATTTGGGGTCTCGCCAACGATGGTACGCTCCTGCGCAAAGCCAGTGCCGACGATCTCGCCGACAACGACGAGCCCGGTCGCGATTCCAATCCGCGTCTGCAGGCGCATCCCTTCTGGACGTTCAATAGAGCCGACTTCCGCCACGATGGCGAGAGCTGCTCGGACGGCGCGCTCGGCCGCATCTTCGAACGCGCGGGGAAACCCAAAGTAGGCCAAGACGCCGTCGCCCATGAATTTCGCGACATAGCCGCCGAACCGACCTATCGCGCCGGCACAGGCATCCTGATAACGCCGTATCAATGCGCTCAAAAGCTCGGGATCGACGCTGCTGGCCAGCGCCGTAGACCCTACCAGATCGCAAAACAGAACGGTGACCTGGCGGCGTTCGGCAGATCCTTCGGCCTTGGGCTCCGCCTGTGCGCCGGCCTCTGGCGTTGTCTGGACCGCCCTGCGAAGCTCGGAAATCAAGGCGAGCATCTTCCGCCGATGACCAAGCGAGACACCAAGCTCCTTTAGATCCTGATCGGTCAAATGGGGGAGAACGGAGCAATCGATGTCGTTCTCAGCGAAGCGCTGTGCATACTCCGACATGCCGAACTTTTCGAGCCAGTCTGCAATCTGCTGCATCAGCGGCCCCCGTGGATTTAATGCTATCCGTTCTGGACCCACACCGTCGAGAGCGTGTCACACCCCCGTTCATTGTAGGGCCCGCAGGAGGGCCGATGTCCGCTAATGGGCGCAGGTAGCGATTGCCGCGCTTGGATATCTTGCCAAGGATTGTGCGGTCGCCTGTCGAGATTTGGCTGCCGCTGGGCTTTGCGCATCCTCTGGGAGATGAACGCGGGTCCGGTGCGGTTTCGCGACTTGCAAGCCGCCTGTGCTTCGTGCCAACTCCGAACGTGGAGCCTACGACGGCTGCAAGAGCGTCATATTCAGGTGCTGCTGACACTTCACGCAAGAGCAGATCCTCGAAATCATAGCACTGATCGGCTTTTGTCGAACCGTGGCGCTTTCCGGCCGCGCCGATCAGCAAATGATTTTCAGCGCCTGTTGAGCTGCCTGGGCAATGCCGGCCGCGCCGCGACGCGTGCCGTCGGCTAGGCCGCGCACTCATAAAAGCAGCGGCCATCTCAACTGCAGCGGCGTAAGTGGCCTAGTGACGACATGACCGTTATGGGTCATCAGCGGCGGTCAGCCGTCGGTCGAGATCCTGTCCGCCTAACCCACGGCTCCAGACCGTTCTACACCAAGGCAACCAGAGCAGCCTTTGACCCCGACCGGACCTGCCGTAGGCAGGCGGTCACAACCTCGACGTTGCCGCGCCTTGCCGAGAAAAGCGATCGAAGCCAGGCGCCGCACTCCGCCTATGGAAGCTCCGTCGCCTGCTTCGAGGCAGAAGGCTTGGACTTCTCGGGGAGGGCGCACGGAACGTGCAAAGGCGCCGGTCAGACCTGCCCTCACTGCTCAACTCCTCAAGCAGCGCCTTCGCCTCGTCGAGGACCGGCGTGCGAAATCCTTCGGTGAACCAGCCGTAGATCGGTACGAGAAGATCACGGTCGCGCTTGCCCTACTTGCACCAGAGGCGCGCGCCGATCAGGCGCCTGCGCCGATCACCTCGCCGAAGCGCACCCAGCTCTTGCCGTCCCATTTGTGCAGCTGCAGGATGGGATGGTAGTTGGTCGGGCTGGTGTTGATCTTGATCCCGGGCAGCAAGACCGGCAGCTCCAGATTGTGGAGGTTGGTCGCCTGCTTCATCACGTTCTTGCGCGAGAAGTCGCCGTTGCACTGCTTCAACACCTGCAGCATCGTCAGGCTCTCGCCATAGGCCTAGACGTAGTCGCCTTCCGCCAGGTTGCTACCCGTCACCCCGACAGACCCAAAGGAGCACTAATCTTTCTTCGGCGACCAGCCATAGGCTTTGGCGCAGGCGCCGCCCATCAGCATCGCCCGCTCGCTGTCGCTCAGGCGGTATGTCCTGAGGAACGGCTCGACGGCCTGCTCGTAGTTGACGACGGCAAAGGCGCGAGTCCAGTCCGTGCCCCACAGGCAGCGGTCGAACCCCCAGGCGTCGAACACGCGGGCAAGCGGATCCC
Source organism: Alphaproteobacteria bacterium (assembly GCA_030037055.1). Lineage (GTDB taxonomy): Bacteria > Pseudomonadota > Alphaproteobacteria > ATCC43930 > CGMCC-115725 > DAHUYF01. The sequence continues at coordinate 337 of JASHRZ010000079.1, read as the reverse complement.
AGATGTCCGGGAACGGATAGGGCTCCCGGGACAGCGTGCAGGCGCCGCTCACCTTGATCACCGCGTTCGGCCGCTTGGCGAGTTCCAGCACCTTTGGGAGGTCGGCCCAGGGCTGCGGCGGCGCGGGCGGCACGCGCGGCTGCATGATGCCCAGATGGTCGATGATGAAGCGCGTGTCGGGATGGCGGTCGATCAGCGCCGCGCCGGCGTCCAGATTGCCCCAGATCAGGACGTTGACCGGGAAATCGTGGCGAACGGCCGCGCGGCAGATCCGGTCGAGGCCCGAGTCGTCCGGCTCGCGGTTCGCCTCCTTCGTCAGCATGATGCGGATGCCGAC
>JASHRZ010000646.1 GCA_030037055.1 Alphaproteobacteria bacterium | reverse complement strand
ATAGAGGTGATAGCGGCCGCGCTCGGCGGCAAATCCGCCCTCGCCCGAAGGGCCGGGGCTGCCGTCGGGCGTGACCCAGTGGCGAAAGCGCGGCGCGGTGAAGCGGAACTCGCCGCTCGCGCCGGTCTCGTGCCACTGGCTGCGCCAGACGCCATCGACGAAATATCCATGTGCCATTGCCTTGCTCCCCGCGCCGCATGACGCCCGGTCGCAGGCGCCGGCGGCGAGCATAGCACCCGGCGGCGCGTCCGCCCTAGGCGGCTGCCCTCCGCGCTGCTAGCCTGCGCGTCAGCTGCGCTACCATCCGTCCTCGGGGAGCATCCCCTTGTCCTCGATTGCCGACGACGCCGCATTGCCTGCGACCGCTCTGCCGACGCCCCGCCTGGCGGCGCTGGCCCATATTCCCGGCCATGACGGCCCGCCCATCATCGGCGATACCTTCAAATTCCTCGCCGACCCCTTGGGCAGCGTGCAGGCCATGGCGCGCCGCTACGGCCTCATCCACCGCACGCGCGTCTTCGGCGTCCGCTCGGTCTCGCTGCTCGGGCCCGACGGCATCGGCCTCGTGCTCTTCGACCAGTCGAAGCTCTTTTCCTCGCAGGAGGGCTGGGAGCCGTTCCTGGGCCGGCTCTTCCCGCGCGGGCTGATGCTGCTCGATTTCGACGAGCATCGCCTCCATCGCCGCGCGCTCTCGGTCGCGTTCAAATCCGGGCCGCTCAAATCCTACCTTGCCGCGCTCGATGCCGGCATCAAGGCGCGGCTCGCGCAATGGCGGGAGGGACCGGCCGACTTCCTGTTCTATCCCGCGATCAAGCAGCTCACCCTCGACCTTGCCGCGACTTCTTTCCTCGGCGAGGGCATCGGCCCGGAGATGGACGCGATCAAGCGCGCCTTCATCGACATGGTCGCCGCCGCGACCGGCATCGTCCGCGCGCCGCTGCCGGGCACCGCGATGCGGCGCGGCGTCGCCGGCCGACGACGCATTATCGACTATTTCAGCCGCCGGGTGCCGCTGCGGCGCGAGCGCGGCGGCGAGGACATCTTCTCGCAGCTCTGCCGCGCGACCCATGACGACGGCTCGCTAATGACCGTCCAGGACATCGCCGACCATATGAGCTTCCTGATGATGGCGGCGCATGACACGCTGACCTCCTCGCTCTCGGCCTTCGTCTATTTCCTCGCCGCCCATCCCGACTGGCAGCAGAGGCTGCGCGAAGAGGCGCTGGGGCTCGGGCTCGCCGCAGGCGAGCCGCTGCCGTTCGAGCGCCTGGACGAGCTTCGGCTCACCGATATGGCGTTCAGGGAGGCGATGCGCCTCATCCCACCGGTGATCTCGCTGCCGCGCCGGGCGGTGCGCGAGTTCGAGTTCGGCGGCTACCGCATTCCCGCGGGAACGCGCGTCAACACCAGCGTCATCTTCGCGCATCACATGGCCGAGCTGTGGCCGGAGCCGCAGCGCTTCGATCCCCTGCGCTTTACCGAGGAGAGCGCGCGCGGCCGGCACAAATTCGCCTACGCTCCGTTCGGCGGCGGCGCGCATATGTGCCTCGGACTGCATTTCGCCTACATGCAGGCGAAGTGCTTCGCCTACAATCTCCTGACCACGACCGGCGTCTCGATCGAAGCGGGCTACCGGCCGCGATGGCAGATGACGCCGATCCCGCGGCCGCGCGACGGGCTGCGCGTGAGGCTGGGCCCGCGCCCCTAAGCGGCCTCCCCGCGCGCGGCGCCGGCGTCAGAGGTCCTTGGCGTCGATCAGCACGAAAGCGATGCGGCAGACCTCCTTGCCGCGATTGACCCAGGCATGGTTCGTGCCGCGCTGCACCACCACGTCGCCTTGGCGCAGATGCACCTCGCTGTCGTCGAGCAGCATGTCGATCTCGCCCGAGACGATGATCGCGTAATCGATGCTCCTGGTGCGGTGCATGTAGGGGTGTCGCGGCGGCCGCGCCTTGCCCGCCGCCTGCTCGCCGCCGATGTCGCGGGCCATCAAGTCAACCGGTGTCGCGCGGAGATCCGGGGTCGGCGGGAAATCGACGAGACGGAACACGCTGCCGCCCGGCGGCGGGGCAATGGCGATCTTCCGCACCGCTGCGTCCGCCGCACCGGAAATATCGGCCGGGGTGGCGTCGGTGACCCACATCAGCCGCGCCACCGTGCCCGTCGACTCCCGGACGAATGTGTTGGGGCTCGGACCATCCAGCAGGACGATAGCCTTGCCGGTCTCGTCGTGGCCGGTGACGACGCGACGCACCTCGCGCTCCATGGCGTTGACCCCTTCTCCGCTTGGCGCCGCCGGGCAGCGCCATGGATTCTTCCTGTGTCCTCGATCGTACGCCATCCGGCATCGCGTGCAAGAACGCGTCCATCCGATGAATGCGCTGGAAGATCCCACCGCGCCAAAACGCTCGCCGGCACATGCGGCCTCCGGCGGCAATGCCGAGCGTGCCCGCCTCATTCTTCTCCGCCCTGAAGAGCGGAGAGGAAGAGAGCCGTGGAGCGGCT
>JASHRZ010000645.1 GCA_030037055.1 Alphaproteobacteria bacterium | reverse complement strand
CGCAAGCTTGCCAAATGATAGGGGTTTAGGTGGCCCTTGACCGGATGAAAGCAAACATTGCAACACTGCACCCGATCCGGCGGCACATATCATCGCGAGACGAACAGCGAATATTCCCGCTATATGCGGTGCGCTGGAGCGAATTCGATCTAGACCATGCAATCTTGACGCTGCCCGCCGACCGAATCAAGTCAAGCCGAGAGCACCATATTCCCTTGTCGCCCCACGCTATCGCCATCCTCAAGGACCTCAAGAAGCAGGACCTTTGACCGACCGGATGCGAGCCGACTGGGCTGCCGGCTCGAGAGCAAGGCGCAGTCACCGACCGCTACCGGGGAGGACGACGGCGGAGAGTCTGCCGATGTTCGCCTGATAGGCTTTCAGCGTCAGCTCGCTGTCGATCGCCTCGCGTATGGCCGCCATGGCGTGACGGCGCAGTTTGCGCTTGGCCTGGGCATGCATGGCCCTGTTCAGGCCCTTGAGACCTGAAATGATGTGGCTCAGCGCGCCCTCGACCGCGTCGGCGGGGAGGGCGCGATCGAGGAACCCGGCGGCGACCGCCTCCTTCGGCTCGTATATCTCTCCCAACGTCACCGTCCGGCTCAGCCAGGCCGGATGCAACCGGCTTCGCGCGAGCTCGATCGCGAAGCCGGGCGGCGAGATGCCGATCGCCAGCTCGTTGAGCCCCATCCTGGCTTTGCCGAGCGCGCCGATGCGGACATCGCACGCCAGGAGGAGGAACGTCCCCATCGGGAAAGCATGGGCCTCCATGACGCCGATCGTCGGATGGGGAAACGACAGCAGCCGCAAGGCGAGCTCGGCCCCCGCCTTGACCATCTCCAGGCTGCGCAGCGGATCGTTGGCGGCGAAGACCTTGAGGTCGAAGCCCGCCGAGAATATCCCGTCACGCGCCGATCTCAGCACGACCATGGCCTTGTCCGCCTCGGCGCGATCGAGCGCCGCGTCGAGATCGCGCAGCATCGCAGCAGACATCACGTTCACCTTGCCGCCGTCCATCGCGATCCGGGCGACGCCCGCCTCGCACCGGTAGGTCACGCGCTCCGTCATTTTGCTACGCCCTTTCGCAGAGGTTGAGAGCGTGATGTAGACCGGTCAATATAATTCCCGGGGAGCCCTTGCCGGAGAACGGTCTTGCCCGCCACGCCCAAGCACCGGCAGCCGGTCATCGACGCAGCCGTGACCCTGTTCCGCCGGCAGGGCTACAGCGCCACGGGCCTCAACGACATCGTCGAGGCGAGCGGCGCGCCCAAGGGATCGCTCTACCACTATTTCCCGGACGGGAAGCCCTCGATCGCGGTAGCGGCCGTCGAGGAAGCGGGACGCCGGGTCGCGCGCACGGTGGCAAAGCTGGCAGACGAAGTGCGGTCGACCGGCGAGTTGATCAGGGCGCATGCGCGGCTTCTCGCCGGCTGGATGCAGAAATCCGGATTCCGCGACGGCTGCCCCATCACCACCGTCCTGCTCAAGCTCGCGCCCAGAGATCGTGCGGTGGCGCAGGCGGGCCGCGATGCCTATGCCGCCCGGCTCGGCATCCTGTCCGAAAGGCTGATCGCGGACGGGTTTCCTCGCTAGCGCGCTCGTCGGCTCGCGGGGCTCTGCATCTCGGCCATTCAAGGGGCGCTCATCCAGGCGCGCGTCGAAAGAAGCGGCGCGCCGATCGAGACGGCCGCGGACGAGCTGGCGCGGATGCTCGAGGCGCTGGCCGGCCGCTGATCCGAGGATGCAAGCCGCGGCCGGCGACGCGCGGATCTACCGTAGCTCGACGATCGCCACCTTGTTGACACCGCTGCAGACGAGATAAAGCCAGCCGAGCGCGATAAATCCGAGCGTCTGCCGCGTAACATCCTGCCGGAGACGGTCGCCCGCGAGCTCAAGGGGCGCAATGAAGTGGCGCCGCGCTTCTTCAGCTCGGCGAGCATCATGTTCGCTGACTTCCAGTCCTTCACGCGCCTCGCCGAGCGACTTGCGCCGAAATCACTCGTCGATCAGCTCAAGGATTCTTCGGGCAGGTGCCGCGCGGCACGCGCGCCGCGCCCGTGAAACGTTTCATTGACGGGTGCCTTCTTCGAGTATAAGGTCGTTCTCTTACTCATAGCGGGGGTGTTCTTTCCGTGAGCGAACGTCAGACAATAGTTGCGCTCGGCGAGGACTATCCCGAGCTGCGTGACGCGGTCTGGCGCGTTTGCGCCCGATTTCCCGGTGAATACTGGCGAGGCCTCGAAGAGAAGTCCGCCTATCCAACCGAGTTCATCCGGGAGCTGACGGCCGCCGGATTCCTCGCTTCGCTGATCCCGGAGGAGTATGGCGGGGCGGGGCTCCCCATCCGCGCCGCTGCCGTGATCCTCGAGCAGATCAACGCCTCGGGCTGCACCGCAAGCCAGGGCCACGCCCAGATGTATATCATGGGCACGCTGCTCCGGCATGGCAGCGAGGAACAGAAGCGGCGCTACCTGCCGCGTATCGCTTCGGGCGAGATTCGTCTCCAGGCTTTTGGCGTCACCGAGCCGACCACCGGCTCCGATACGACGAAGCTCAAGACGCGCGCGCAGCGCGAAGGCGACCACTATGTGGTGAACGGCCAGAAGGTGTGGACGTCGCGCGCCGAGCATTCCGACATGATGCTGCTGCTGGCGCGGACGACCCCGCTCGATCGGGTTCGCGGGCGGACGGAAGGGCTTTCCGTCTTCCTGGTAGATCTCAAGGCGAGCCTGGGCAAGGGAGTGGAAATCCGGCCCTTGAAGGCCATGATCAATCACAATACGACCGAGGTGTTCTTCGACAACCTCCGGATCCCCGCCGAAAACCTAATCGGCGAGGAAGGCAAGGGCTTCCGCTACATCCTCGACGGCATGAACGCCGAACGCATCCTGGTCGCCTCGGAGTGCATCGGCGATGGCCGCTGGCTGCTGAAGCGCGGCGTCGAGTATGCCAAGGAGCGCGTCGTCTTCGACCGGCCGATCGGGCAGAACCAGGGCGTCCAGTTCCCGCTGGCCCGCGCCTATGCCGAGCTCGAGGCCGCCGACATGATCGCGCGTCGCGCCGCCGCGCTTTTCGACAATGGCGAGGAATGCGGCGCCGATGCCAATATGGCGAAGCTGCTCGCCTCCGAAGCGACATGGCACGCCGCCGAGGCGACGCTGCAGACATTCGGCGGTTTTGGCTATGCCAAGGAATACGACATCGAGCGCAAATGGCGCGAGGTGCGCCTCTATCAGACTGCACCGATCTCGACCAACCTGATCCTCGCCTATCTTGGCCAGCACGTGCTGGGCTTGCCGCGCTCCTACTGAGCGCGCGCGGGCGGATCAGGCGCGGCGCGGTCTTGCCGCTGCCGCGATCCCATCGATCACTTCCGCGATGCGGCACTCGGACGGGCGGCGCCGGAAGATCAGCGCCGCGACATCATCGCCGGCGCGGTCGGATGAGATGACGCGGGCGAGGCGGCGCCGGAGCACTTGCGCGGCCGTGCTTGCGTCATGGAAGAGCAAGGTGCGTGGCGACTCTCGGGCGGTGCGGCGACGGATGGTGCCGTCGCCCAGCGCGACCTCGATCGTCGCATCGTAGGGCGTCTCGTCATGCGGCGCGACGGTGACGAGCTCGATCAGCCGCAGGATCTTCGGATCCCTGCGGTGGGCGAAGGACATGTCGTACTCCAGCTCGCCATAGGCCAGCATCGCCGCCACCGCGAAGGCTGTGCTCGCCAGCGCCTGCGCGGTGCGCTCGAACGGACCGGCATAGGAGGTGCCGGGATACTCGGTGTAATGCCGCCAGATCGAGACGCCGATGCGCCTGATATCCTCCGTGTTGATGCCGTCCGCGTGCAGCAGCTTGGCCGTCACCGCGGCGGCCATGTTGTCGCCGAGCGTGGCCCAGGGCTTGGCGCAGGCGTCGAAGATCGCCTCGATGCGCGGATCGGTGCCCCATTCCCTGGGCGTCTCCGCGAGTCCGGCCAGTGCGCGCGCCACGCCCTTGGGTCCCTCGAGCCCCTGCGGCGACCCCAGCACGCCGCGCTGGGCAAGCTGCGCCGCGAGCAGCCCGCCGCGCGCGGCGAGGGCGTTCTGAACGCGCCATTCGTCCGATCCGCCGCGCACCGGCTCGAGCACGCCGCCCGTGATGCCGGCGGCGATGCCGACCGCGTTCTGCGCCGCCGTTCGGTCGAGACCGAGCACGGTCGAGGCGGCGACCGCCGCGGCGATGGTGCCGAGCGCCGGACTGGTGCGGACGCCGCGCTCGATCATCGCGCGCGCCACCCTTTCCTTCGCGCCCAGCCATTCGATCGTGCCATAGCCGGCGATGATGCCGCGCAGCACCTGCTCGAGCGAGCCGCCCATTGCTTCGCCTGTCGAAACCGCGGCCGGCACGATGAGGGAACCGGGATGGGTCCACGAAACGAGGTCGGAATCGTCGTGGAACTGCGCATGGACCGCGAGCGCGTTGACGGTCACGGCTTCCGACAGAAGGGTGGGAGCGCCGTTCACCCAGGCGCGGGCGACCAGCGGCTGATCGTGAACCTTCGGGATCAGCGACAGCATCGCGGCAACGGTCGGCTCTTCGCCGGCGATGAGAGCGAGGCCGAGCGCGTCGGCGAGGCGGATCGCGGCATTCTCCAGGACATTGGCCGGGATCGGAGCCGTCGCGCAGCGCGCGGCGAAATCGCCGAGCCTTCGGGTCGCGCCAATCTCGCTGCTCATCGTTGCCTCCTGCGCGGGGGATCAGAGGTATTCGTCGGCGAGCGCGAGATCGCGGATTTCCGCGACCGGACCGCTCCGCCGCACTTCGCCGCCGCGGATCACATAGCCGCGCGTCGCCAGCTTGAGCGCCGGCCGCGCCATCTGCTCGGTCATGAGAATCGTCGTGCCGAGCCGCTGCATCGCGCGGATCGCCTCACTGATCCGCGCGATCCACACCGGCGCCAAGCCGAGGAACGGCTCGTCCAGCAGGAGGAGCTTGGGAAACGAGGCCATCGCGCGGGCAAGCGCGACGATCTGCTGCTCGCCACCGCTGAGTTGCCCGGCCAGCTGGTTTCCGCGCTCGGCGAGAAGTGGAAAGCTCTCATGCAGCCAGCTCAGCGCCTCGCTCTGTCGCGCCCGCCCTAGCCCGAAGGCGCCGGCGAGCACATTGTCGGTGACGCTGAGGCTCGGAAACACCCGCCGTCCCTCCGGGGCGTAGCCGATGCCTGCCCGCGCCCGGCGGTCGCAGGAGAGGGAGCTGAGATCGGCGTTCGCGAAGCGGATGGTCCCGGATTCGGCGGGGACAAGGCCCATGACCGCATTGATCAGGCTCGACTTGCCGGCGCCGTTCGCGCCGACCAGCAGCACTGTCTCGCCCTCCTTCACCTCGATCGAGATGCCGCGAAGCGCGGTGATGCCGCCGTAGCGCACCTCGAGCCGATCGATTTCGAGCATCGTCATGGGCCCTCGCTGTCGCCGGGCCCGAGATAGGCCTCGATCACGTCGGGGCGCGAGAGGACCTCGTCAGGCGCTCCCGCGGCGATCACGCTTCCCGCCTCGAGCACCATGATGCGCGGGCAGATCCGGCGGATCAGCTCCATGTCGTGCTCGACGAGGAGCACGGCGCAACCCAGCGCGTTGCGCGCATGATCGATCAGCGCGTCGACCCGCGCCCGCTCGCGTCGCTCGAGCCCTGCCGCCGGCTCGTCGAGCAGGAGAACCTTGGGGCTCGTGGCATAGGCCATCATCAGCCCGAGCATCTTCTGGAGCCCGTAGGGAAGCTTCTCCGCCGGCTCCTCCAGGCGCGCGGCGAGGCCGAGCGCCTCGAGCAGCTCGGCGATGCCGCGCCAAGAGCCGCCTTCGGCGCCGCTGAAGCGCAGCGCGCGCGCCAGGTTCTCGCGCACGCTCGCGTTGCGGAAGACATTGGTCTGCTGAAAGCTGCGCACCACGCCCATGCGGCTCATCGCGTAGACCGGCTTGCCGGTCACGTTCTGCTTGCCGAGCAGGATGCGGCCTTGGGTCGGCGGCAGGTTTCCCGAGATCACGTTGATCAGCGTGGTCTTTCCCGCGCCATTCGGCCCGATGACGCCGAGAAGGTCGCCCGGCGGGATCTCGAAGGTGATGTCCTTGAAGACCTGCAGGCCGCCGAAGCGCTTCGACACGCCCTCGAGCTGGAGCCGAGCGGCTCCTGTGCCGCCGGTGCTCATGCGAGGTCCTGAAGCTTGGTCGAAGCGGCGAGGCTCGCCGGTTGCTTGCGCCGGCGTGACCACAGCGTGTGAACCGCGCCGGTGATCCCGCCCCGCGCGATGAAAACGACGAGAAGGATGAGGACGCCGAAGAATCCCGGAGAGTACTCGCCCTGGCTACTGAAGATGTTTCCCGCAAAGACGAGGAGCGCGCTGCCGACGGCCGGGCCGAGGATCGACGCACGGCCGCCAACGATCGCGTAAGTGATGTAGTTGACCGATGACAGCGGGCTGAAGGAGGACGGATGGGCGGTCAGCAGCATGAGCACGAGCGAGAGGCCGGCAAGACCGGCAAGCCCGGCGGCGACGACGAAGCCGAGCGCCTTGAAGCGCCAGATCACCAGACCGAGGCTTGCGGCCAATGTCTCGTTCTCGTCGATGGCGGCGAAAGGCTGCTCGCACCACTGGCAGAGCGCGGCGGTGACGACCGTGGCGACGAGCGCCAGGCCAGCGGCGATTTGCAGGACGGCGGCGCTGCTGCTGAAGGACTGCGCCAGGAAGGTGGCCGCCGGAATTCCCGAGATGCCGTTCGATCCTCCGGTCAGGTGGGGGGTCTCGAACAGCAGGAGTTGAAGGATCTCAGAGAAGATGTAGGTGACGAGGACGAAATAGACGCCGCGCAGCCGCAAGATGAGAATGCCGAGCGGCAGCGCGATCAGGGCCGGCACCAGGAAGCTTACCCCGCCGACCAGCAGCACGTTCGTGCCGCCGTGCTTCGCGACGAGCGCGCCCGCGAAGCCGCCCATGGCCATGAAGGCCGGTACGGCGAAGCTCAGCAGGTTCATCCGCAGCATCACATGGACGCTGTAGGCGGCCATGGTGGCGATGAGGATCTGGTTGATGACCGACAACACGAAGAGGTTGTGCGTCAGCCACGGCGTGGCAAAGGCGACGACGCAGAGCAGAAGGGCGGTTATCTCCGCCGCGCCGACAAGACGCCCGCGCCGCCTGCCCGTCATGCGCGTCGCGCCTCACGGCCGAACAGGCCGCTGGGCTTCGCGATCAGGATCAGCAGGACGAGGAGGAACAGCGCGAGCGCGCCCTTCGAGCCGCCGAGATAGACATCCGAGTAAGCTTCGATGAGACCGACCACGAAAGCGGCGACGGTGGAACCGGTGACGCTGCCGAGTCCGCCCAGGATCACCACCATGAAGGAGGTGGCGAGCACGGAATCGCCGACATGCGGCGAGAGCGTCAGGATCGGCGTGACGACCGCGCCGGTCAGGCCGGCAAGCCCGGTCGCCAGCGCGAAGGCGAGCGGGAAGAGCAGGTGAGGCCGGATGCCCTGCGCCCGTGCCACCGGCCGGTCATCGGCGAGCGCCCGCAGCGCGCGACCGAGATCGGTCCGGTAGAGGACGAGGTAGACCGCGGCGATCGCCAGGACGCACACGCCGAGGACGATCAGGTTCGCCCAGGGAATGAAGAATCCGCCGCCGTGCCACGAGCCCGTCACCGGGAAGGCGAAATCGGCGGGCTCGGGCCCGAAGCCCGCCAGAACGCCGGTCGACATCACCAGGTAGAGCCCGACCGTCAGCATCATGGTGGCGAGCTGCTCGTCGACGAAGCGCTCGACGAAGACCAACTCAAAGAGATAGCCGAGGGCCGCGGTGGCGACCACCGCCGCGAGCACCGCGACGGGGTAGGGCAGTCCCGCCGACGAGACCGCCCAGTAGCCGACGTAGCCGCCGAGGACGTAGAACCCGCCATGCGCGAAGTTGACGACGCCGAGAACGCCGAAGATCAGCGTGAATCCCAGGGCGAGCAGCGCATACTGCGCGCCCAGGCCGATGCCGATGATCCCCGCGGAGATGATGCCGTGCATGGCGAGACGCGCTAACGCGCTTCGACGGTGTCGATCTTCTGCACGCCGACGGTCTTCCCGTTGATGATCAGGCCCATGCCGACGGGAAACGACAGCTCCTGGTTGATCCCGTAGATTTTCTGGCCGGTCCACTCGCCCTTGCCGAGGTTCTTGTCCTCCACCGGCAGGCTGCGGAGCGCTTCGGCGACCTTGGCCGCGTCGTCGATCGTGCCGGCCTTGCTGATCGCCTTGAGCAGCAGGCGCGACGAGGCGACGGCGGGGATCATCAGCGTATTGTCCGGCGCCGGCTGACCCATCAGCTCCTTATATTCCTCCCAGAGCGCCTTCACGCCGGGATCGTCGGTCGAAACGATCTCCAGCCAATAGAAGTTGCCGAGCTTCTCGACACCGCCCACGGCGCGGATGATCTCCGCCGTGCCCGGCCCGCCGAGCCGGCCGATCACGCCGTTGAAACCGGCCTCGCGCAGCTGCTTCGCCATCGTCGCGGCGTCGCCGGGGGGCGAGGAGGCGGTGTCGACGGCGTCCGGGTTCTGGTTCAGGATGCGCTGGATGATCGGCGCGAAATTCGTCGTGCCGCGCTGGTAATACTCCTCGCTCGCCTTGATCCCGACGGCCCGATAGGCTTCGGCATCGACGCTGGCGATATCGGTGCCGCCCTGGTCATTGGGCGCGACGCACACGATCGACTGGAAGCCGAACTTCTCCTTCGCCGCCTTCGCGAGCGGCGGTGCCCAGGTCGCCGGCCCGCTCAGCTCGTGGAAGGCGAGCGGGAACTGCGGCTCGATGGCGTTCTTGGCATAGGCGGTGCTGAAGGTGATCTGGCCGTTGCGCTGGGCGACTGGCTTGATGCCCGTCGCCTCGGGCGAGCCGACCGGACCGATGATGAACTTCACGTTCTGGCTCGCGAAATAGTTCGCGCCGGCCGCCGCTCCGTCGGCAGTATACTTGCTGTCATAGGAGACGACAGAGACCTTGCATTTCTCCGCACCGACTGGCAGGCCGCCGGTCTTGTTCACCTCGGCCGCCCCAAACTCGGCGCCGCTGCGCAGCGCGACGCCCCACGAGGTCGCAGCGCCCGAAAGCGGGCCGATCATGCCGAGCTTCAGCTCGCAGCCGGAGTTCGCGGGGGCGGCGTCAAGGACGAAGGGGAAAGCGGCAACGGTCGCGAGCAGGCAAAAGCGGATGCCGGCATTCATGAACGTCCTCCCAGGAGAAAGCATGATTGTATCGAGCAATGGCTGATGATGGCTGCGGCGGTGCGTCACTCCGTTGCCTGCGCCTCCACCTTGTCGAGGAAGCCGGAAGTGAGGCGGCGCAGATGACGGACGAGATCCGCGGGCGGCCGGACATAGGCGCCCCCGCGCGCCGTCCTCAAGCCCGAACGACGGCGCAGATGAACTAGTAGCTCGGCGAAACCGAGAAGAGCGCCGTAGGAATCGAGCACCGGCATCTCGTCCACGGCGGAGCATTCGTTGCGCACGAGCACGGTGTTGATGACGCCCTCCGCCGGTATGATGAGGTCAACCCCGGCCTTGGCCATGCGCCGCGCCTGGCCCGCAAACCGCTCGACGAATTGCGGCGAGCCGGCGAAGGCCTGGTCGAGCTCGAATTCGGTCACCGGCGGCTCCATCGCCTCGACGGCGGCGACCCGGCGCTCGTAGCCATAGCGTCGCACCAGATCGCGCAGCGTTACGGCCATCGTTTCGTCGATCGCCAGCAGGGCGAACGACCGCGCCACGGCCGAGCCGACGAGCAGCGCGGTCTCGAGCGAGCTCACGACGGGAATGTCGACGACGCTCCTTGCCTCCTCGAGGCCCGGATCGACGAAGCAGCTGATCGCGACGGCGTCATAGCCTTCGCGCTCGGCGCGGATGCAGTTCTCGACGACCTGGATAAACGCCAGGTGATGCGCCCAGCGATAGCGCACCATCTCGATGGGCGCCATGCCCGGCGGATAGGTGCCGGGGACCAGGCCATGAAGCTCGATCGTCGTATCGGGCGCGCAGATCCGGCGGGCATGGTCCCGCAGCATCGCCGCATAGCCGGGGAGGAGCGTGAGGTCGGTTAGGCTCTGATGCCAGATGCGGATACCCATTCCGCTGCGCTCCTCCCGCTACCCGCCGGGCAGGCTCGGCGGTGAATCGTTTCATTGACCGAAGCATAGACGCTGCCTTAGGCTGGTGGCAAGAGGCCGTGGGGCCTGCGACCCATTTGCAGGAGATTCGGAACGCTCATGAAGGATCGCTACGAGACATTGCTCACCGAGGACCTCGGTGGCGGGCTGCTGTTGCTCACGCTCAACCGCCCGCATGTCGCCAATGCCATGGGGACGCAGCTCGGGAAGGACCTCTTGCACTTCTGGGACAGCGTCAACGGCGAGCCGGGCCGCCACCGCTGCATCATCCTGACCGGGGCCGGCGACAAGGCCTTCAGCGCCGGTGGCGATCTCAAGGAAAGACGAGGAATGACCGACGAGGCCTGGCAGGCGCAGCATCTGATTTTCGAGCGGGCCGCGCGCGCCTTCCTCGAATGTCCGGTGCCGGTCATCGGGGCAGTGAATGGCGTCGCCTATGGCGGCGGCTGCGAGATGGCGCTGCTCTGCGACTTCGTCTACGCCTCCGAGACGGCGCGCTTCGCCCTCACCGAGGTGCGGCTCGGCATCATGCCGGGCTCGGCGGGAACGCAGACCCTGCCGCGCGCGGTCGGCCAGCGGCGGGCGATGGAGATCATCCTCACCGGCGAACCCTTCACGGCGCAGCAGGCCTATGAGTGGGGGATGGTCAACAAGGTCTGCGCGCGGGACAAGCTCCTCGAGGAGGTGATCGCGACCGGCCGCAAGATCGCCGACAACGCGCCGATCTCGGTGCGCCAGGCGAAGCATTCCATCCGCTTCGGCATGCAGATGGACCTGCACAGCGGCATGATGTTCGAGATCGAGGCCTATAACCGCATGGTGCCGACCGAAGACCGCCGTGAAGGAGTGCAGGCCTTCAATGAGAAGCGCAAGCCGCAATACAAGGGACGGTGAGGAGGAGCGCGATGAGCGAGCGTGCGGATCTCCGCGAGGTCGGCTTGCGCGACGGGCTTCAGGGGCTCGTGCGGTTTATTCCGAGCGACGTGAAGAAGGCCTGGATCGACGCCGAGTACGCGGCCGGCATACGCGAGATGGAGGTGACTTCCCTCGTGCCGCCGAAGCTGCTCCCGCAATTCGCCGACAGCGAGGAGATCGTCCGTCACGCGCTGTCGCTGCCGGGGCTGGTGGTCGCGGTACTGATCCCCAACCTGAAGGGCGCCGAACGCGGCGTCGCGCTTCGCGCGCACAAAATGAACTATGTGCTCTCGGTCAGCGAAGCGCACAATCTTGCCAATGTGCGCCGCACGACGGCGGAATCGGTTGCCGATTTCAAGCGCGTCGTGGCGCTGCGGGATGCCGTCGCGGCGGACCGGCGTCCGAAAGTCGGCTGCGGCCTTGCCACCGCCTTCGGCTGCACCATCCAGGGCCGCGTCGACGAGGATGCGGTTCGCCGCATCGCGGCCGAAGTGGCGGAGGCCGGCGCCGACGAGATCGCCATCGCCGATACCGTCGGCTACGGCAATCCCAAGGCGGTCGCCCGGGTGTTTCGTGCCGTCATGGCCGAGGTCGGCGAGATCCCCGTTTCGGCGCATTTCCACGATACGCGCGGCCTCGGCCTCGCCAATCTCCATGCGGCGCTCGAAGCCGGGGTCCGGGCATTCGACGCCTCGCTCGCGGGCATGGGCGGCTGTCCCTACGCGCCCGGGGCCACCGGCAACATCGTCATGGAGGACGCGGCCTTCATGCTGGAGGCGATGGGCTTCAGCACCGGCGTTGATCTCGTGAAGCTGATCGAGGTGCGCGCGGTGATCGGCCGCGGCATTCCCGAGATCAAGCTCCTCGGCAATTTGCCCATCGCCGGACTGCCGAAGACCTTTGCCCCCACCTCTGTGGCGGCGTGAGGCGCGCCATGGACGGAACCCGCCAGGCCGGTGCGATGGCGGCCAACCTCACCCGTGCGCTTGCGACCCGTGCCGCCGAGACGCGCTATGACGCGCTTCCCCCCGAGCTGCGGCGGGTCGCGCGGCAATGCGTGCTCGACTTCTTCGGCGTGACCTTGGCGGGTGCCGCTGAGCCGTTGGTTTGCATCCTGCTCGACGACGCCCTGACGGAGGGCGGCGCGGGGTCGGCCACGGTCATCGGCCACCGCGAGCGCGTTTCGCCACTG
>JASHRZ010000644.1 GCA_030037055.1 Alphaproteobacteria bacterium | reverse complement strand
AGCGTCTGCGCGAGTGCCTTGCGGGGCGCGGCGGCGCCGTCTCGGCCCGCGCGCGCGCCGCCGATCTCGGCCGCACCTATCTCGCGCTCAACGCCACCGGGCGCGAACGTTTCCTCACGCTGCTGGCGCGGGAATTCGACATCGATCAGGCGGTAGTGGCGGCGCTGGGTGAGCGCCTGGTGCGCGCCGGCGGCGACGAGGAACGGCGCCAGGCGGAGCGCGAGCTGCGCGCCGCGCTCGAGCCGCCCCGCATTAAGCTGCTGACCCAGTTCAACGCCTTGCCCGAAGGGGTCAAATTCCTCGTCGACATGCGCGCGGAGCTGCTTCAGCTCGCACCGCACGACCCCGCGCTGGCCGCGCTTGAGCTCGACCTCAAGGCGCTGCTGGCGAGTTGGTTCGATGTCGGCTTCCTCGAGCTCACGCGCATCACCTGGGATGCGCCTGCGGCACTGCTGGAAAAGCTCATCGTCTATGAAGCGGTGCACGAGATCCGCAGCTGGACTGACCTCAAGAACCGGCTCGAGGCCGATCGGCGCTGCTTCGGCTATTTCCATCCGCGCATGCCCGAGGAGCCGCTGATCTTCGTCGAGGTGGCGCTGGTGCGAGGCATGGCCGGCAGCGTCCAGTCGCTGCTCGACGAGACGGCGCCGGTGGGCGACCCCGCCGCGGCGGACACGGCCATCTTCTACTCCATCTCGAACTGCCAGCGCGGACTTGCCGGTATCAGCCTTGGCGATTTCCTGATCAAGCGCGTCGTCGACAGCCTGGCGGCCGAGCTGCCGCATCTCAAGACCTATGCCACGCTCTCGCCCATCCCGGGCTTTCGCGCCTGGCTCGACAAACGCATCCCCGAGGAGGGCGAGGCGCTGCTGGCTCCGGCCGAGCGCAAGGCGATGGCGCAGCTGCTGCCGGCCGAACTCGCAGCCCAGGGGCTGGACGATCTGCTGGCGCGGCCGCGCTGGTATGACGAGGAGCCGGTGGCCCAGGCGCTCCGGGCGCCGCTGCTGCGGCTTACCGCGCGCTATTTGCTGACGGAAAAGACACCGCGCGGGCGGGCGCTCGACCCGGTGGCGCATTTTCACCTGACCAATGGCGCACGCATCGAGCGGATCGATTGGCTGGCCGATCTGTCCCCCAAGGGGCTACATCAATCGGCCGGCATCATGATTAACTACCTTTATCGGCTGGACGAGATCGAGGCCAATCACGAGGCCTATACCGGCGAGGGCCGGATCGCCGCCTCGGCCGCCCTGCTCAGACTAGCCAGAACCTGACTTTCCCTGGGTTTCTGCCTTTTGGTTTCCCGCCAGAAAAACGATAAAACCCAAGGCGAAAGGCCAGTTTTTCGCTCTTGATTAACCTTTGCCGCATAACATGGTCTTGGTTGAATTTGGCTAAAGCGATCGCACAGGGCAGCGATGTCGATCTTCAAGATCTGGGCCAAGGAAGAGGACCGAGCCACGGTCGAGCCCGGTAATCGATTCTGCCGGCGGCGGCGCGACCACGTCACCGAAACCGCGACGGTGCTTGAGCTTCGCGCCGATCACTTCGGCATCCCGCATGTCCACTTTACCCTCGCCTTCGAGCAGCCCTCTCAAGGCTCGATCTACGAGGGTTTGCGCGTGCTGGCCCTGCGCACCTTCGTCGACACCTATCCCGAGCGCGTCGCCTAAAGGCCGACGCGGCGGGGAGTTCTCCGCGGCCCCGGTTCTTCCTATAGTGGGTGCCCCACCGTTCGCCCGCTCAGGAGGCCGGTATGGCCGCGCCCTCTTCCTGGCCCGCAGCTTCGCCCACGCCGTCCGGACCGGCAGCGCGGGTCGATCGGCTTGCCTTGCTCCAGGCGCTGGAGCGGAAGGTGCTGTGGCTATCCTCCTGGATGATCCACAACGCCAACCACCTGCGCCCGAACCGCGACGGGCTCAAGGTCGGCGGCCATCAGGCCTCGAGCGCCTCGGTCGTCACCTTGATGACCGCGCTCTATCTCGACGTGCTCAGGGCCGAGGACCGGATCGCGGTGAAGCCGCATGCGAGCCCGGTCTATCATGCACTCGAATACCTGCTGGGGCGACAGTCGCTGGCGAAGCTGCAGGCCTTCCGAGCGCTGGGCGGCGCACAATCCTATCCGTCCCGGACCAAGGACGGCGGCGACGTCGATTTCTCCACCGGCTCCGTCGGCCTGGGCGTCGCCCTCACCGGCTTCGCGGCGCTGGTGCAGGACTACGTGCGGCTCAAGGGCCTTCTGCCGGAGACGCTCGCGCCCGGCCGGATGGTGGCGGTCGTGGGCGACGGCGAGCTCGATGAGGGCAACGTCTTCGAGGCCATGCTCGAAGGCTGGAAGCATGACGTGCGCAACCTGTGGTGGGTGATCGACTACAACCGTCAGAGCCTCGATGCCGTGGTCAGCGACCGGCTGTTCAACCGCATCGATTCGCTGTTCAGCGCCATGGGCTGGCGGGTCGTCACGCTGAAATACGGCAAGAAGCTCGAAGCCGCCTTTGCCGGGTCCGACGGCGCGGCGCTGCGCGAGTGGATCGACGCCTGTCCGAACTCGCTCTATTCGGCGCTGGTCTTCAAGGGCGGCGAAGGCTGGCGCAAGCACCTCGCTGGCGATCTCGGCCATCTCCCGGGCATCGCCGCATTGCTTCGGGCCCATGACGATGCCGGCCTCCAGGCACTGATGACCAATCTCGCCGGTCACGACATGGAGACCGTGCTCGAGGCCTTCCATGCCGTCGGGGACGACCTCCCGACCTGCTTCATCGCCTACACCATCAAAGGCTTCGGACTGCCCTTCGCCGGCCACAAGGACAACCATGCCGGCCTCATGAACGAGACGCAGATGGCGGTCTTCCAGCGTGCCATGGCGGTCCCCGAGGGACAGGAATGGGAGCGCTTCGCCGGGCTCCAGCAGCCCGTCGACGCGCTTCAGCGCTTCCTCGCCGGGGTGCCCTTTGCCGCCGAGCGCCGGCGGCAGCGCGTCGCCCCGGCGGTGCCGGTGCCGGAGAGGCTGCCCATCCCCAAGGCGGCGCGGCTTTCAACCCAGGAAGGCTTCGGACGCATCCTCAACGAGCTGGCCGCCGGCAACAGCGTGCTGGCCAGCCGCATCGTTACCTGCTCGCCTGATGTCACCGTCTCGACCAATCTCGGCGGCTGGGTCAACCGGCGCGGGGTCTTCGACCGGCGCGAGCGCACCGACGTCTTCCGCGACGAGAAGGTGATCTCGGCGCAACGCTGGCAGATGTCGCCGCACGGCCAGCACATTGAGCTCGGCATCGCGGAGCACAATCTGTTCCTTCTGCTGGCCGCGCTCGGCCTGTCGGCGCCGCTGTTCGGCGCCCGGCTGCTGCCGATCGGCACGCTTTACGATCCCTTCATCAACCGCGGGCTCGATGCGCTCAACTACGCCTGCTACCAGGATGCGCGGTTCATGGTGGTGGCCACGCCCTCCGGGATCACGCTGGCGCCGGAAGGCGGCGCGCATCAGTCGATCGGCACGCCGCTGATTGGCCTAGCGCAGGACGGGCTCGCCGCCTTTGAGCCTGCCTTTGTCGACGAGCTGGCGGTGCTGATGCGCTGGGGCTTTGCGCATCTTCAGGCCGAGGATGGTGGCTCGGTCTGTCTACGCCTCTCGACCCGCCCGGTGGAGCAGCCGCGCCGCGCGATCGGGCCTTTCGCCGCGGACATCGTGGCCGGCGGCTATTGGCTGCAGCCGCCTGCGCCCGGCGCCGAGCTGGCGATCTGCTATACCGGGGCGGTCGCGCCCGAAGCGATCGGGGCGCACCGGGCGCTGCTCGAGGACATACCTGGCGCCGGGCTGCTGGCCGTCACCTCCGCCGACCGGCTCCATGCCGGTTGGCTCGAGGGCTTGCGCAGCGGGGAAGCGAGCCATATTTCTCGGCTGCTGGCGCCGCTGGCGCGAAACGCGGCGCTGATCACCGTCATCGACGGCCATCCCGCCAGTCTGTCCTGGCTCGGCGCGGTGGCCCAGCACCGCACGCATCCGCTGGGGGTCGAGCATTTCGGCCAGTCGGGCGACATCCCGGATCTCTACCGCGTCTACGGCATCGACGCCGATGCCATTCTCGACGCCGCGGCGCGCGCCTGCCTGGAGCGGCGGTAGCGGCAAGGTGCCGCCTGCACCCTCGCGACGACCATCGGCGCGAAACTGGCCTTGAGCGAGCCCTCTTGTCTCGCCGCCGCACTGTGCTATGAACCCGCCCTTGCCGGCGGCGGGCGGGCGTGGCGGAATTGGCAGACGCACTGGATTTAGGTTCCAGCGACGCAAGTCGTGGGGGTTCAAATCCCTCCGCCCGCACCACTCGAGGACACCAACAGGCGCGCATCCATGCAGATCACCGAGACCAGCAGCGACGGGCTGAAGCACGAATTCAAGGTGACGGTCGGCGCCGATGACATCAAGCAGCGCGTCGAGACGCGGCTGCAGGAGATCGGCCGGCAGGTGAAGCTCCCCGGCTTCCGCCCTGGCAAGGTGCCGCTCGCCGTGCTGCGTCGGCGCTTTGGCACCTCGGTGATGGGCGAGGTGCGGGACCGCGCCGTTAGCGACAGCTCGAACGAGGCGCTGCGTGAGCACAAGCTGCGCCCGGCGCTGCCGCCCAAGGTCGAGATCGTCTCCTTCAACGAGGGCACCGACCTCGAATACAAGCTCGCCGTCGAAGTGCTGCCCGACTTCGCGCCGATGAACTTCGCCGAGCTCAAGCTCGAGCGGCTCCGTCCGGAGGTGCCCGACGCCGAAGTCGACATGGCGCTGGAGCGCATCGCCAAGCAGCAGCGCAAGGATGCGCCGGTCGACCGCCCGGCCGCTTCGCGCGATATCGTCGTCATCGACTTCGCCGGGTCCATCGGTGGCCAGGAGTTCCCCGGCAGCAGCGCCAAGGGACACCGGCTGGAGATCGGCTCAGGCAAGTTCATCCCAGGCTTCGAGGATCAGCTCGTCGGCGCCAAAACCGGGGAGCAGCGGGCCGTTAAGGTGGCCTTCCCCGCCGATTACGGCGCGGCCGAACTCGCTGGCAAGGAGGCGTCCTTCACCGTCGAGGTGAAGGAAGTGCGCGAGATTAAGCCGCAGCCGATCGACGAATCGCTGGCCGAGGCGGTCGGCATGGAGAACCTGCAGGCACTGCGCGATGCGGTGCGCCAGCAGATCGAGCGCGATTATGCCGCCGTCGCGCACCAGCGCCTGAAGCGCCAACTGCTCGACCGACTGGCCGAACGGCATAAATTCCCGGTGCCGCAGGGCATGGTCGATATCGAGCTCGATGCGATCTGGAAGCAGTTCGAGGCTGAGCGCGAGCGCGCCAAACAGCAGGGCACGGCCGAGCCCGATGCGGGCAAGAGCGACGAGGAGATCAAGGCCGAGTACCGCGCTATCGCCGAGCGGCGGGTGCGGCTGGGCCTGCTCCTTTCCGAAGTCGGGCGGAGTAACAATATTCAGGTCACCCAGGAGGAGACCAACCGGGCGCTCGCCGAGGAGGCGCGACGGTTCCCCGGTCACGAGCGCCAAGTGATCGAATACTATCGCAACCAGGCGGGCGCGATCGATAGGCTGCGCGCGCCGGTTTTCGAGAACAAGGTGATCGACTACATCCTGGAGATCGCCGAGGTTACCGACCGCTCCGTCCCGATCGCCGAGTTGTTGAAAGAGGAGGACGAGGAGGCTGAGACCGAGGCGGCCGGCGGCGTCGCCGGAGGATAAGCCAGATCAACCCAGGAAGCGCGCGGCGCGCAAGCAGGACGGCTGAGCGGCGCCGCCAGAACCCAAAGGTGCTAAGAGATGGATCGCAATCCCCACGAGATTTACATGAATACGCTGGTGCCGATGGTGGTCGAGCAGACCAATCGGGGCGAGCGCGCCTATGACATCTACTCGCGCCTGCTCAAGGAGCGGATCATCTTCCTGGTCGGGCCGGTGTACGACGCCGTCGCCAGCCTCATCTGCGCGCAGCTGCTGTTCCTGGAATCGGAGAACCCGAACAAGGACATCGCCTTCTATATCAATTCGCCGGGGGGCGTCGTCACCGCGGGCCTGGCGATCTACGATACGATGCAGTACATCCGCTCGGCAGTAGCCACCGTTTGTATCGGACAGGCCGCCTCGATGGGCTCGCTCCTGCTCTGCGCCGGGACAAAGGGCAAACGCATCTCGCTGCCCAATGCCCGCATCATGCTCCACCAGCCCTCGGGCGGCGCCCAGGGGCAGGCCGCCGATATCGAGATCCAGGCACGCGAGATCCTGCAGCTGCGGTCGCGGCTCAATGAGATGTACGTTAAGCATACCGGGCAGCCGCTCGACGTCATCGCCCAGACGGTCGAGCGCGACAAGTTCATGTCGCCGGCCGAAGCCAAGGAGTTCGGCCTCATCGACGATGTCATGACCAGCCGGCCGGTGCGCGAGGAGGAGAACAAGACGCGGACATGAGTACCGAACCCGTGACTTTCCCGCCACGACACGCGGTGTTGTCGTGCCGAATCGTGTCTCATCTTTAACTAGTTATTGATCGCCGGGAGGCTAATATTGTTGAATTATAGGGGCGTCCGGCGGGTCGGCCCCGTCGTCCGCCCCGGAGTACCGGGCTACGGCGTGGCGCCGGGATGGTTGACCGGTTGGTGACGGAGTGCCCATGAGCAAAGCCACTGGCGGCGATGCCAAGAACACCCTCTACTGCTCTTTCTGCGGGAAGAGCCAGCACGAGGTGCGCAAGCTCATCGCGGGCCCGACGGTCTTCATCTGCGACGAGTGCGTCGAGCTCTGCATGGACATCATCCGTGAGGAGCACAAGACCACGCTCGTCAAGTCGCGCGACGGCGTGCCGACCCCGCGCGACATCTGCAAGGTGCTCGACGACTACGTCATAGGGCAGGACCATGCCAAGCGCGTGCTGTCCGTGGCGGTTCACAACCACTACAAGCGCCTCGCCCATGGCGCCAAGAACAACGACGTCGAGCTCGCCAAGTCGAACATCCTGCTGGTCGGGCCGACCGGCTCGGGCAAGACGCTGCTCGCGCAGACCCTGGCGCGCATCATCGACGTCCCCTTCACCATGGCCGACGCGACCACGCTCACCGAGGCAGGCTATGTCGGCGAGGACGTCGAGAACATCATCCTGAAGCTGCTGCAGTCGGCCGACTACAACGTCGAGCGCGCCCAGCGCGGCATCGTCTATATCGACGAGGTCGACAAGATCAGCCGCAAGTCCGACAACCCCTCGATCACCCGCGACGTCTCGGGCGAGGGCGTGCAGCAGGCGCTGCTCAAGATCATGGAGGGCACCATCGCCTCCGTGCCGCCGCAGGGCGGGCGCAAGCATCCGCAGCAGGAGTTCCTGCAGGTCGACACCACCAACATCCTGTTCATCTGCGGCGGCGCCTTCGCCGGGCTGGAGAAGATCATCGCCCAGCGCCGCCAGGGCACCTCGATCGGCTTCGGCGCCGAGGTGCGCGGCCCGGAGGAGCGCAAGACCGGCGAGATCCTCAAGGACCTCGAGCCGGAGGACCTTCTGAAATTCGGCCTCATCCCCGAATTCGTCGGCCGCCTGCCGGTGGTGGCCACCCTCGACGACCTGGACGAGGGCGCGCTCGTCGACATCCTCACCAAGCCGAAGAATGCGCTGGTCAAGCAGTATCAGCGCCTGTTCGAGATGGAGGATGTCCGCCTCGAGTTCAACGAAGAGGCGCTGCGCGCCATCGCGCACAAGGCGATCAGCCGCAAGACCGGCGCCCGCGGCCTGCGCTCCATCATGGAGGCGATCCTGCTCGATCCGATGTTCGAGCTGCCCGGCCTCGACGGGGTGAGCGGCATGGTCATCAACAAGGAGGTCGTGGAAGGGCGCGCCCAGCCGCTCCACATCTACTCCGA
>JASHRZ010000643.1 GCA_030037055.1 Alphaproteobacteria bacterium | reverse complement strand
GCGCGGCTGTTCTGCACGTGATATTCGAAGAGGCGCGGCGTGTTCTCGCTGCTGCCCTCGTCGAGCCGCTCGACCCAGGCGCGCGCCTCCTCGAGATAGGCGCGCTGCGGCGACACCGCGAGGATCGCGTTCATCCGCTCGAGCGGGGCGAAGCGCAGCACGCCCGCCAGCGGCACGCTGCCGCCGGTGCCGAAGATGGTGTTGAGCTCGCCGGCCACCGCGCGGGGCGAGCTGACCTGCAGCGGAAAGATGCCGAAGGACATGCCCTTGAGCCAGTCCACGTCGAAGCTGCGCAGCAGCTCGGTCGCGGTCGAGAGATCCTGTCCGCTGCCCGACAGGATGATCAGGTTGCGCGCCGTATCCACCTCCATGACCGCGCCTTTGGGCAGCAGCGGCTCGATCGTCTGGCGCATATCGGCGGCGGCGACGAATTTCAGCGGAAAGATCTGGACGTTGTAGCTAGGGTTGTCGGCGCGCGGGCGCGGCGCGCCTTGGCCGACGACGATCGCGGCCGAGCCGCTGCGGCTCGCGTCCTCGAGCGGGACGACACGATAGACGCCGGCGGTCTCGACCAGAGCGAGGCCGCTGCTGCGCAGCGCCGCCTGCAGCATCGGGAGCACCTGGTCCTGCTGCAGCGGCCGGCTGGTCTGGAGGGTGATCGTCGCTTGCACCTTTGAGTCGACGGCGTAGTTGAGATGGAGCACGCCGCCCAGCACCGCCCGCAACACCTCGCGCACGTCGGTGTCGACGAAATTGAGCGTGATGTCGCCGGACGCGGCGGCCTCGGGGGGCGAATCGTCGCTTGCCGCAATCATCTCGCCGGTGCCCGAAACGATCGTCGGCGCCGGCCGCTTTGCCGGCGGTGACGGCGCGTCCGGCGCCACGCTCAGCGCCGTCGCCGCCGCAGCGTGCGCACGCGTTGCCACCGTGGCCGCCGTCTCGGGCTTGGCAACGGTGTCGTCCGGCTTGGGCGTGGTGCAGGCGGCGACGAGTCCTGTCGCCGCGACCATCAGCCACGCGGTCGCGGTGGCAAGGCGGAAGCGCTGCCGCTGCGGAAGCGCGCTGCAGGCGGCAAGCGACATCATGTGCGGCGGAATGCGTGGCGGACAACGCGAATTCCGTCGCCCCGGCGTGCCATGCGGAAATGATGGTGAGCGGTCGCGGGAAGAACAAAGCATTTTTCCGATTAAATTTCGCGCGGAAGACATAATACTGTCATGGAATTCACGTGGATGCCGGCAGCGGTGCATCGACGCTCGCTCGCCGGCGGCCTTGCGAAATGCCCGCTGCCGGACTGGCCGGCAGCGGGGTTTCGCGTTCGCTGGGATCCGCCGCGCCGTTAAGCGGCGGGGGTCGGGCCCATGGGCCCGCGCCCTCGCCTCATGGCTCGCCGGTCACGATGTCGAGGAACAGCGGCGCCAGGTTCGGCGGGTGGTCGAAGTCGAACATGTTCATGATCGATCCCGACAACTGGTCGTAGGAGAAGGCGCCCAGGGGCGCGCCCGGCGGCAGGGTCGAGCCGTCGAGGAAGCCCAGATTCCAGTTGACCTCGATGAAGTGCAGGCTCGAGGTCTGGTCGGTCACGGTATGGTCGACGAAGTTCTGCTTCGCCCAGGGCGAGAGGACCATGAACGGCAGGCGCGGACCGTAGCCGCAGCGGCCGGCGCCCGGAGGAGCGCCCGTCGGCGCCGGCCCGCAGGAACCGGACGTCGTGATGCCGCCGGGGTCCGCGGGGGTCGTCGAGGTCGAGAGCGGCAGGACGGGGATCAGCGAATCATTGGCGTCGGCCACGTTGTCGTCGCCGCCGACATTGGGGTTGGAGGGGCTAACCTTCACGTTCAGATTCGCCGAATGGTTGACGATCGGGCCGCCGACGTGGTCGTACCAGCCGTCGGAATCGTCGTAATTGATGATCACGGCCGTGTCAGCCCACAAGGGCGATTGCTGCAAGGCGTTGAGCACGGCTACCAAGAAGCTCTGTTCGGTCAACGGATCCGAATTGCCGGGATGGGCGTTCTGATATTTCGGCGGCTTCAGATAGGAGACGGCCGGCAACGAACCGTGACTGAGTACGTTGAAGAAGTCGCTGATGTCGTACTGGTGGTTCGCCTGATCGCTCTGGCCGACCTCCTGCCAGATGTCCGGCGAGGGCCGCAGATGGTGCGGGTTCCGCGTCGAGGGATAGTATTGGAAGGGTTCGTGGTGCGCAACGTAGTCGGGGGTCGAGGTGTGGATGTTGGTCGAGGCCGTGCCCTGATTCGCGGCATCGGGGTTCGGCACGACGAACAGCGGCGTCGTTGCGCCCGGCGGGGTGAATTCATGCGCCAAATGGGCGGAGCCGCAGACGGCGGGCGTCTTCGTCGAACCGTCCGGGTTGAGCACCGCCGGCGAGGTCGGCGTGAAGCCGCCTTGGAACCAGCCCCAGGTGATGCCTTTCTCGTTCAGGAGATTGCCGATGTTCTTGCCGACCGGGATTTCGGCTGTGCCCTGACCGGTCTTGGTGCCGCCGGCGTCGGCGCCGCAATCATCGAGCGCGGGATCGGGGTCGCCGGTGATGGTGACCGACGGGGTCGATGTCGCGACGAGGCCCTTGGCGAAGCTCAGCGCGATCACCGCATTGCCGGTCTGGCCCGAGACCAGGTTGATGGCGCCCACCGTCGAGGGACCGAACATGGTGCCGTAGGAGTTGTCGTTCATGGAAAAGCGCTGGGCATAGTTCCAGATCGCGGTGCTGGTGTTGCCGTCGAAATAGGCCATCACGGTCGAGCCGTCCTTGTGGCAGCCGAGACCGATGTCGCTGGTGGCCTGGACGAACTTGTCCATGAGGCCGCCGTCGAAGGCCTTCTGCTCGTCGGTGTATTCATGATCCATGTCGCAGGTGTAGGCTTCGCTGCGGTCGCGCCGGACGGGCGGGAAGAGATTCGGATTGTTGGTCAGCAGGCCGGCCGAGACGAGGTTGTTCACCGACGGCGTGTCCGGGAGCGCGAAGAATGGCGGCTCGCCCGCCGAATTGGTGGCGACGGGATATGTCGCGAAATAGTGATCAAAACTGATGTTCTCGAAGAAGATGATGACCAGATGCTTGATCGACGTTGCCGTCGGCGGATCGGCGGCGATGCTCGGCATCGCTATGGCGCTGCTGAGGATGGTGCTCGCGGCGAGCGCGGCGAGCTTCCCGCTCCAGCGTCGGGTGTCCCTGGCTTTCATTGTGCTTACCCCCACGACTTTGGCTGATGTGCGATCTGCCTCGCCCCCAAGCGGTAGAGCGCGCGTCCTGAATTGCCTCCGAAGATGTTCCGAATGGTGCGGGCGCTGGGACTCTAGTCGGCACGGGTTACGGCTGTTTGTCGGAAATGTGCCAGTTTGAGGTCGAAGCGATGGCGCGCGTCGCCGATGTCATAAAAGAGCAAAACCCGCGCGGTTAAATCGCCGGCGGCCGGACGCGTCGCCATCGTCTTCCGCGTCGAACCGTTGCTCGAGGGAGTCCATGCCGCATATCGCAGCGCCGCCGCCGATTGCCCGGATCGGCGCGGCCTCCACCGCTTTCGCCGCCGCCCTGCTGGCGGCGATCTGCGTCGCCCCAGCGCGCGCCGAGACGCTCGAACAAGCGGCCGAACGCTACCGCCCCGCCATGATCGAAAATGTCGAGCGCTCGCTCGCCGGTGCGCGAAAGCTCAGCGACTGCATCGCCGCCGCCGATGTCGAGGGCGCGCGAAAGGCGTGGATCGACGCGCGCACCGGCTGGGAGCGCGCCGAGGTGTTCACCAGCGCCTTCGTTCCCGATCTCGATCGCGAGATCGATGCCTGGCCGAACGCGCTCATGGGCTTTCACGCGATCGAGGCGCGGCTCTTCGGCGCGAATGCGACCGATGTCCGCGACCAGACTGACGCGTTGATCTATCACCTCGAGGATTTGTCGGTGAAGGTGCACTACATCAATCTCTTGCCGCAGCGCCTGCTCAACGGCACCGCGCGGCTCGCCTACGAAGTCGGCGAAAACAAGGCGGATGGCGGCGAGTCGCGCTTCAGCGGCACCTCGCTCGACGACATGCGCAACAACGTCGCCGGGATCGACCAGGCCTTCGCGACAATCTTTGCGCCGAGCTTGGCCGTGCGCGACGCGACGCTCGCGGCGGCGGTGCAGGCGAAGATCGACCGTTTGAAGGCGCTGGTCGAGGTTCCCGATTTGACGCGGCTCGAACCCGACAAGCTGCGTGCAGCGAGCGAGGAGCTGGTGCTGGCGCTGCAGACAGCCGCGCCGGCTCTGGGACTGCGCAGCCCGACGCTGGAGGAGATCATTCAGTGAATCGGCCGATGCGCATGCGATGAGGCAACGACCCTCGCCGCGGCCGGTCGCCGCCGCTGCCGCCGCTTGGCTGATGCTGCTGGGGTCGGCGCCGATTGCAGGGGCCTTCCCGGTGCACGGCCATCAGACGGTTCTGCCCGCCGGCACGGAGCTCGACGAGGACGCGCTCGATCAACCGCGCGAGATCTTTCGGTCGGAGGCGGCGGGCGGCGTCAAATCCTATCTCGTGCGGCTCGGCGACATGGCGTTCAACGCGCCCTCGCTTCTCGGGGACGTTGCGCGCCGCGCTGGCATCAGCTGCAACACCTGCCACAACAACGGCGCCGGCAACGAGCGACTTTATATACCGGGCCTGTCGACGCGCCCCGGCACGTTCGACACCACCGGCGCGCTGTTCAATCCCCGGGCGGACAACGGCCTGCTCGATCCCCTCACCCCGCCCAGCCTGCGCGGCGCGCGCCTGCTCGCGCCCTACGGCCATGACGGCCGCACCGCCTCGCTCAGGGAGTTCGTGCGCAGCGTCATCGTCGGTGAGTTCGCCGGTCCCGAGCCATCGCCCGCCATCCTCGACGCGCTGGTCGCCTATATCCAGGACATCGACTTCCTGCCCAATCCGCGGCTTGCGCCGGGCGGCAGGCTCGCCGCCGGCGCCGGCGAGGCCGAGCGGCGGGGCGAGGCGCTGTTCTCCAAGCCGTTCCCGCACGACCCCGGCCTGAGCTGCGCCGCTTGTCATCTGCCCGCTTCGGCCTTCGTCGACCATCGCCAGCACGATGTCGGCTCCGGCGGCCTGTTCAAGACGCCGACCTTGCTGAACGCCGATTTCAACGCGCCCTATTTTCACGACGGGCGCTATGACAGCTACGCGCAGGTGGTGGCGCATTTCGATCGCGTCTTCGATCTCGGCCTCGCGCCCCGCGACCGGCAGGACCTCGTCGCCTATCTCACCGCCATCGGCGACGGCGTCCGCCCTTATGAGCGCGACAGCGTCAACGCCCGCCTCAGGGAGCTCAACGACTTCGCGAGCGTGCTCGACACGGCGATTACCACTAACGACCGCGCGGTGATCGACTTGACGGTCGAAACCGTCGGCGGCGAGCTGCGCGAGCTCACCGAGGCGTTCCCTGACCGCAAGGATACCACCGTCACCGGCGGCGAGGAGGAGCGCGCGCTGGCGCGCGCGGCGCTCAAGGAGCTCGTGCTCGAGCTGCGCCGCATCGATGCCGCTGCCGTCGCCGGGAATTTAGACGCGGCCGCCGCGGCATATATGAACTACCGCAAGCTGATGGCGGCGACGGTGCCGAAGCTGCTTCATGCGGCGGAGCCGTGGTCGCTGTTCAATCCCGCCATCCACGATGCCCATTACGGCACGCTGCGTCAGATGCTGCAGGCCGCGGAAATGCCGTCGCGCTGAGCGAGGCCCTCCGATTCCCTGTGGGTAAGCGCCAAAGTGAAACACCACTATAACCTTGGCGTCACCGTCGGTTGATACGGTCCGCTGCGTCCAATTGGGGAATCCACGCCAACGCTTTGGAGGGGAAAATGCAACCGGACCTTCTCAATCGAAGGAGATGGCGGATGAGGACCGCCATCTGCGTCTCGGTGACCGCCCTGTGCGCGCTCGGCTACGTCGCCGCCGGCTACGGCGCCGGCGGCGACAACAGCGCGGTGACGGAGACGCCGATCAAGCATGTCATCATCCTGATCGGCGAGAATCGCGGCCTCGACCACACTTTCGGCGTCTACAAGCCGAAGGGCGCCGGGCAGACGATCTCGAACCTATTGTCCAAGGGGATCGTCAACGAGGACGGCACGCCCGGGCCGAACTTCGCCCTGGCGCAGCAATATTCGGTAGCGCCGCAGCCGCTCTACTACATCGGCGCACCCAACATCGCCAAGACGCCGTACAACGGCGCGTCCAATCTGATGCCTCAGCCGAACACTAATGGGGCGCCCGAGTTCCAAAGCACTTCGACGCCGCCGTTCCCCACCATTGCCGAGGCGGCGCTGGAGCCGGACATCGAGCCGTCGGATGATGTTCTGCTGACTACCGGCGCCACCGGCCTGCCGCCGGGCGTGCTGGACACGCGCATTCCCGGCGCCGGCACGCTGCCTCCTGGACCTTTCGTGCTGCTCGGCCCCGAGATCAGCGATGACGACTACACCGGCGACATGACCCACCGCTTCTTCCAGGCCTGGCAGCAATCGGACTGCAGCCTTGCCAACGCGACCAAGACCAATCCCAGCGGCTGCCTCAACGACCTCTTTCCGTTCGTCATGCACACCTACTCCGCGACGAACCAGAGCCAAGGGAACGAGATGGGGTTCTACGACGCCGAGCAGGAGCAGGCGTCGCTGCTGAAGACGCTGGCCGACCGCTTCACCCTGAGTGACAATTTCCATCAGTCGTTCCAAGGCGGCACCGGCGCCAACCACTTCATGTTCGGCACCGGCGACGCCGGCTTCTGGAGCGATGGCCACGGCAATCCCACCACGCCGCCCGCGAGCCTGATCGCCAATCCGAACCCGAAATCGGGCACCGTCAACCAGTACATCGCCGACAACGCCTTCGCCAACTGCTCGGACGTCACCCAGCCCGGGGTCAAGCCGATCGTCGACTATATCGAAAGCCTGCCCTATGGTGCCCAGCCGAATTGTGTCGAGAACCACTACTACATGTTCGACAACACCAATCCGGGCTTCCTGCCGAACGGCAGCGTGGTTCCGGCGGTACAGAATGCGTTGCCGCCCTCTTCGGTGAAGACGATCGGCGACGCGCTGATCGCAAGGAACATCTCCTGGGCCTATTTCGGTGGGTCGTATGATGACGCCGTGATCCTCTCCAACGAGGCGGTCGCGGCGAACCCGGCGAATCCGAGCCTCACCGCGGCGGCGCTCACTGATCCCGCGCATGCGCTCGGCACGGCCTACTGCCAGATCTGCAATCCCTTCCAGTACGCGACATCAATCATGGCCAATGCCTCGGTTCGCACCGCCCATATCAAGGACACCGCCGATCTCATCACCGACATCAAGAACAATACCTTGCCAGCGGTCTCCGTCGGCAAGCCGGACGGATTGCTCGATGGCCATCCGCAAACCTCCAAGATCGATCTCTTCGAGGGCTACGTGCAGAATATCCTCGATACGCTCGAGGCCAATCCGAAGCTCAAGGCGGAGACGGCGGTGTTCATCACCTGGGACGAGGCCGGCGGCTACTGGGATTCGGGCTTCATCCAGCCGCTCGACTTCTTCGGCGACGGGCCGCGCATTCCGCTACTGATCCTGTCGCCCTATACCGCCGGCGGCAAGGTCAACCACAGCTATGCCGATCACGTGTCGCTGCTGAAATTCATCGAGCGCAACTGGTTCCTGGCGCCGCTCACCGATCGCAGCCGCGACAATTTGCCGAACCCGAGGCTCAGGCCGGGCGATCCCTACGTCCCCGCCAACATGCCGGCGCTCGACGATCTCTTCGACGCCTTCGACTTCGCCTCCTTCAACAACCAGGCGTATCTGGAATGACTGGCGATCTGATCTCGTGAGTCTGGCGCCGGCCGGGCTCGAGAGCCCGGTTGGCGCCGCGCTTTCGTGCGCGCGGATGAAGGAAATCACCATCGCTCCGCTTCTGGCGCTGGGTATTCTTGGCGCCGTGGCGATTGCCGGCGGCTCGGCTCAAGCGCAGCAATTCTCCGCCGATCTAAAGACGACCTCCGGCGCCGCGCCGGGAAGGCTTTATGTCGCGGAGGGCAAGGTGCGCATCGAGACGCCGGTGTTTCCCGGCGGCTTCTTCCTTGTCGATGGCGCTGCCAAATCCGCGTGGTTCGTCCGGTCGGCGCAGCGGGTGTTCATGGAGGCGCGGCAATCAACCCCGCTCACCCGGCTGCTGGTTCCGCTCGATCCGGACGATCCCTGCCTGGCATGGCAGGCGATGGCCGAGCGCGCCGGCGCGGCCGCTCCGGGCGAGCGCTGGCGCTGCGACCGACTCGGCGGCGAGACCGTCGACGGCCGCGCGGTGGTGAAATACCGAGTATTGTCGCCGCGGCAGAATCGGCAGGATGCTTGGATCGCGCCGCTTTTGCGCTTTCCGGTACGGCTCGAAGCCGAGAACGGCGCGATCGTCCAGCTCGAGAACATCGAGGAAGGACCACAGCCGCAGGTCCTGTTCGCGATCCCCGCCGGCTATCGCAAATTCGATCCGCAAGCTCTCATCGACCGCATCAAGCAAAGCGACGTCTGGGCGGAACCGCCCTAGGGGTCCAGACTCAATTGAGCCAATAGGCGATCATGGCAGCGATCGGCACGCAAGAAATTGCGCGCCAGCTTGTCGTAGCGGGTGGCAACGCGTCGGAAGTCTTTCAGCCGTTGCGATCACGGTATCGGTCGGCATCGAAGGGATGAACGTGCTTGCGATTGGACTTGTTGGGATCACCGGCTGGACGCCAAGCGCGGCGATCGTGGTCCGCAGCTCGTCGCCGTCATAGGCTTTGTCGGCGATGACGGCGGTCATGGCGGCCCACGTCGGGCGCCGCCGTAATATCGGAGTCCTGGCCCGGCGTG
>JASHRZ010000642.1 GCA_030037055.1 Alphaproteobacteria bacterium | reverse complement strand
GCTTTCGCTCTGGGTGGTGCCATCCGCGGCGATCACCGCCTCCGATCCCAGCGAAAAGGACATGATGTTCGAGCCGACCGCGTCGAAGATCTATCGCCACCCCACCTTCTACAAGGTGCCCGACGATGTCGGAAATATGTGAGCGGAGGGCGCTCGTGTCGGCGCTCTTCGATTACACGCTCCGCCTCGCCGACAGCGCGCTGATCCTCGGCCATCGCCTTTCGGAATGGATCGGCCATGCGCCGCTGCTGGAGGAGGAGCTGGCGCTCGGCAACCTAGCGCTCGACCTCATCGGGCAGGCGCGCGCACTCTATGCCTATGCCGGCGCGGTCGAGGGCAAGGGGCGCGATGAGGACGCGCTCGCCTATCTGCGCGATTGCGGTCAATTCCGCAATCTGCTGCTGGTCGAGCAGCCCAACGGCGATTTCGCCGTCACCATCGCCCGCCAGCTGCTCTACTCCGCCTTCGCGCACCCCTTCTGGCGCGATCTCGCGCGATCGCGCGACGCGACGCTCGCGGCCATCGCCGCCAAGGCCGAGAAGGAATCGGCCTATCATCTGCGCCATGCCGGCGAATGGCTGATCCGGCTCGGCGACGGCACCGCGGAGAGCCATCGCCGGGCCCAGGCGGCGCTCGACACGCTCTGGCCCTATGTCGGCGAGCTCTTCGAAAGCGACGCGGTCGAGGAGGCGCTTGTCAACCAAGGCATCGCCGTCGATCCCGCCGCGCTGCGGCCGGAATGGGAGCGCAGCGTGCAGGCGATCATCGCAGAGGCCACGCTCGCCGCACCCGCCGGCACAGGGATGCAGAGCGGGGGCCGCATCGGCCGGCATTCGGAGCATCTCGGCCATCTCCTCGCGACCATGCAGTTCCTGCAACGCGCGTATCCCGGAGCAAGCTGGTGAGCGCCGGATTGCGCGAGCGTGCGCTGGCGGCGGCCTCGGGCGTCGTCGATCCCGAGATCCCCGTGCTCACCATCGCCGATCTCGGCGTGCTGCGCGCGGTACGGCTTGCCGGCGACACGGTCGAGATCGAGATCACCCCCACCTATTCGGGCTGCCCGGCAATGCGCGTCATCGAGCAGGAGCTGGCGACCGCTCTGCGCGCCGCCGGCATCGGCAAGTTCCGCATCGCCACCGTGCTGTCGCCGGCCTGGACGACGGATTGGCTCTCCAAAGAGGGCCGACGCAAGCTTGCCGAATTCGGCATCGCGCCGCCCGCCGGCATCTCGCGGCGGTCCCACTTCGGCACCGACGCGGTGGCCTGCCCGCGCTGCGGCTCGGCCGAGACGGAGCGGATTTCCGAATTCGGCTCGACGGCCTGCAAGGCGCTCTATCGCTGCCGGCGCTGCGCCGAGCCCTTCGACTATTTCAAATGTCATTAGCCGCCCCACAATTCCACCGGCTCACCATCGCCGATGCGCGGCGCGAGACGCCGGACTCGGTCTCGCTCGCCTTCGCCGTCCCGCAGACGCTGAGCGAGGCCTATCGCTTCGCGCCGGGCCAGCACGTCACGCTGAAGCGCGTGATCGGCGGCGAGGAGGTGCGGCGCTCCTATTCCATCTGCTCCGGCCTGGACGAGGGCGAGCTGCGGATCGCCATCAAGAAGCAGCCGGGCGGAGTCTTTTCGGGCTTCGCGCAGGATGGGCTGAAGCCCGGCGACGCGCTCGAGGTCATGACCCCGTCCGGGCATTTCACCGCGCCGCTCGACCCCGCCGCCCGGCACATCTATCTCGGCATCGCCGCCGGCTCCGGCATCACGCCGCTGCTGTCGATCGTCAAGACGGTGCTGGCGCGCGAGCCCGAAAGCCGTTTCTTCCTGCTCTACGGCAACCGCACGACGCAAAGCATCATGTTCCGCGGTGCGCTGGAGGAGCTGAAGGACCGCTTCCTCGACCGCTTCTCGCTGGCCCATGTGCTGAGCCGCGAGGCGCAGGATGTGCCGGCCCTGAGCGGCCGCATCGACGCCGAGAAGCTCGCCCTCTTCCTGCGCGGCATCGGTCCCGCCGGCGCCATCGATCACGCCTTCATCTGCGGTCCGGCGGCGCTGCTCGATGTCGCCGAGCGCGCGCTTCTGGCGCAGGGGCTGGAGCGCCGGCGCCTTCATCTCGAGCGCTTCACCATCGACGGCGCACCGCCGCGGCGGGTGGCGCAAGAAGCCGCGGCCGCGCCGCGCCGCGTCGTCGCCGAGGCCGAGGCGGTGCTCGACGGCATCCGCCACCGCTTTTCCATTGCCGAGGAGGAGACGGTGATCGACGCCGCACTCGCCGCCGGGCTGGAGCTGCCTTATTCCTGCCGCGGCGGCATGTGCTGCACCTGCCGCGCCCGGTTGGTTTCCGGCAAGGTCGAGATGGAGCGCAACTATTCGCTCGAGTCCTGGGAGCTCGAGGCCGGCTACGTCCTCACCTGCCAGTCGCGGCCCAAGACCGCGATGCTCGTCCTCGATTACGACCAGGTGTGATCAGTACCCGACGGTGAAGCGCCGGACGCTGCGGCGCGGTGTCTCCAGCTCGTCGATCATCGCCACCGCATAATCCTCAAAGGAGATGCGGCTGCGGCCATCCTGGTCGCGGATGATCTGGTCGGTGCCGAGGCGGAAGTTTTTCCCAGTGCGCTCGCCGGGCTCGAGGCACAGCGACGGGCTGAGCGAGGTCCAGTCGAGGTCCTTCTCCAGCAGGTATTTCACCTGCGCAGTCGAAGTCGCGCCGCCCATCCACGCCTTGGGCAGTTCGGGCGTCTCCAATACCTTGACTCCGGGGGCCGATTCCAAGCCAACGGCAAGAATGCCGCCGCACGTCGGCTCTCTTCATCGCGGCGATGATCGATTGCCT
The DNA here is from genome assembly GCA_030037055.1 of Alphaproteobacteria bacterium. Classification (GTDB taxonomy): domain Bacteria; phylum Pseudomonadota; class Alphaproteobacteria; order ATCC43930; family CGMCC-115725; genus DAHUYF01. Next base: position 6,837 of record JASHRZ010000642.1, on the reverse strand, counting down.
GGCGCGGATCTGCGCGTCGGTGCGGTCAATGGCGCGGCGGCGCGTAGGAATGGATGACCGCATCGCTGCCGCGAGCTCCGCGAGCCCGTCGGCGTCGAACACATCGCCCGCGATCGCGCGGAGATTGCGATGCGGCGCGAGCTTCTCCGGGTGGCGGCTCATCGCCGTGACGGCATGGCCCCGCGCCAGCGCCTGCGCGAGCAGCCGCGAGCCGACCCGGCCGGTGGCGCCGATCAATGCGACTTTCACGGGGTTCGCCTTCCCTTCCAGGCGACCGCGTGCCCCTTGAGGCTCGCCGGCGCCACAGGGCTGTCACCACATCCGGTCGCCTGCATCAGCAAACGCTTGACGCTCGCGATCCACCGCTGCCCAGGGTCCTGCCGGACCGCAACAGAGAAAGCCCAGCATGCCACGCGCCTTCCGCAAGGAACCGGCGGCGAGAGCAACATCGCCCCTTCGCGCCGCGCGCCGCAGCTGCGGACATTCCCTGGCGCGGCCTCGGCCCCCGGGGCGAGGCGCTGTCGCTGGCTGCGCTCGAGATCTACATGGAGTACTGCCGGCGCTCGGCGGCGGACGGCACGCTCATCACCCTCGCCGGCCGCATGGCCAGCGAGGCGGTCGAGACGCTGTTCCACATCACCTCCGCCGTCGCCCGCGCGCATTTCGGCTGCATGTCGGGCGGATTGTGAGCGGTGCCGGCCTCAACCCGCCTGTCGCCCCGGGGCGCCGGTCAACCCCATGCCGGGCATGCTGCGGTTGCAGAGGCTGAGAAGCACGGGATTAGACCCGCCAATCACCGGCGGCTAACCTGTTGGATATCAAACGACGCAGCCGCCCAGGAGCGCCCCTCATGTTCGTCAGCCGCCGCCGCATCCGCGTCGATTGGGGTCATTGCGATCCTGCCGGGATCGTCTTCTACCCCAACTACTTTCGCTGGTTTGACGAGTGCACCACGGCGCTGTTCGACAATGCCGGCCTGCCCTTGCCGCAACTCTACCGCACCCATGGGCTCACAGGCTTCCCGCTGCTCGAGGCCAAGGCGACATTCTCGGGCTCGTCCGGCTTCGGCGACGACCTCGATTGCGAGGCCAGCGTCTCGGAATGGAGCACCAGAACGCTCAAGGTGCTGCACCGCTTCCTGCGCGCCGGCAGGCTGCTGGTCGAGGGCTCGGAACTCAGGGTCTGCGCCATCCCGGATCCCGACGACCCGCAGCGCATCAAGGCGGCGCCGATCCCCGCGGCGGTCAAGGAGCGGCTTGGCGGAAGCCTCGCCAACGCCTAGTCTCTCGCTCGGGAGGAAGGCCGGCTTGCGCAGCAACCACATCGGCCCCGAGGAATGGCGGCTCCGCCGGGAGCTGGCCGATTGCTATCGGCTCTTCGCCGATCTCGGCTGGGGCGAGGCGATCTTCAATCACATCACCGCGCGCGTGCCGGGACCGGAGCGGCATTTCCTCATCAATCCCTACGGGTTGATGTACGAGGAGGTGACCGCCGAGACGCTGGTGAAGATCGATCTCGACGGCAACGCCCTCGGTCCGAGCGAGCACCCCGTCAATCCCGCTGGGTTCATCATCCATGCCGCGATCCACGCCGCGCGCGAAGACGCGCATTGCATCATGCACCTCCATACCACCGCCGGCGTCGCCGTCTCCTGCAAGGAGCGGGGGCTGTCGCACGACAATTTCTACGGCGCCATGTTCCAGGACCGTGTCGGCTATCACGATTTCGAAGGCATCTCCGTCCATGCCGACGAGCAGCCGCGTCTGGTGCGCGCGCTGGGCGACAGGGACGTGCTGATCCTTCGCAATCACGGGCTGCTGGTCGTCGGCGCCGACGTCCCGCAAGCCTTCCGTTGGATGTGGTCGCTGCAGCGCGCCTGCGAGGTGCAGTGCCTGACCCAGGCGATCGCCGGCGCCGAGATCGCCGTGCCGGAAGAGGTGCGGCGCCGCTCGGCCAGGGACGCCGCCGATTTCGCCCATGGCACCACCGCGCGCCTCATGTTCGACGCCATGGTGCGCCGCATGCGCGCCCGGCGCACCAACGCCTGAGCCCCCCGAAAGGAGACACCATGACCGACCTGCCGTTCCGCTCGGCACTGGAGCTTGCCGCGGAGATCCGCGCCAAGCGTGTCGGCTGCCGCGAGCTGCTGGAGCTCTATCTGCGGCGGGTCGAGCGCTACAACCCAAAGCTCAACGCCATCATCGCCACCACGCTCGAGGCGGCGCGCGCCCGCGCCGAGGCTGCCGACGCGGCGCTGCGGCGCGGCGAAGTCTGGGGACCACTGCACGGCGTGCCGATGACGGTGAAGGAATCCTACGACGTGACCGGGCTTCCCACCACCTGGGGGGCGCCGGAGTTCAGGGACCACCGCGCGAGGCGCAATGCCCTGGCGGTCGACCGGCTCATCGCCGCCGGCGCCGTGCTCTTCGGCAAGACCAACGTGCCGCTGATGTTGGCGGACTGGCAGAGCTACAATGCCATCTACGGCACCACCAGCAATCCCTGGGACGTGGCGCGCAGCCCCGGCGGTTCCTCGGGCGGCGCGGCCGCAGCGCTGGCGGCGGGCCTTACCGGCCTCGAGGCCGGCAGCGATATCGGCTCCTCACTGCGCAACCCCGCGCATTATTGCGGCATCTTTGCGCACAAGCCGAGCTGGGGCGTGGTCTCGCCGCGCGGCCATGCGGTGGGCGGGCGCGTGGCCGTCGGCGACATCTCGGTGGTGGGCCCGATGGCGCGCAGCGCCGGCGATCTCGAGGTGGCGCTCGCCGCCATGGCCGGGCCCGACGAGATCGACGCTCAGGGCTGGCGTCTCGAATTGGCAAAGCCGCGCCGCGAGCGGCTCGCCGAGTTCCGCGCGGCGGTGTTGCTGAGCGTACCCCATGCCGAGGTCGACCGCGCCGTGCAGGACGGTGTTCAGGCGGTCGCGGACACGCTCGCCAAGGCCGGCGCCGCGGTCAGCGACCGGGCGCGGCCGGCACTCGACACGCTCGAGGTCGACCGGCTCTTCCGCCGCCTGCTCGGCGCCGCCATGTCCGGGCGCCAGCCCGACGAGGCCTTCCGCCGCAACCGTGAAAAGGCGCAGGCGCTCAGCCCCGATGACATGAGCGGCACCGCCCAGGCGCTGCGCGGTGCCACCTTGCATCACCGCGACTGGCTCGTCGGCAACGAGGCGCGCCACAAGATGCGGCTTGCCTGGGCGGAATTCTTTAGGGATTACGACGTGCTGCTCTGTCCGGTGGTGACCACCACCGCCTTTGCGCACGACCACGAGGGCGATCCCTTCGGCCGCTCCATCACGGTCAACGGCCGGCAGCGGCCGATGCATGAGCAGCTCTTCTGGGCCGGCTATTCCGGCCTCTTCTACCTGCCCGCCACCGTGGCGCCGGCGGCGCTGTCGCCCGCGGGCCTGCCGACCGGCGTGCAGATCATCGGCCCGCAATACGGCGATCTCACCTGCCTGCGGCTTGCGCGCCTGCTCGAGCGCGAGCATCGCGCCTTCGTCCCGCCGCCGGGCTATGAGGCGAGCTGAGAGCCTGTTTTGGACATGGATCTCGCCGCCTTCAAGGCGTCGCTCGCCCGGAACCGGCCGCCGGCAAAGTTGAGCCTCGCGGCAAAGGCGCTGTGGTGGGACGCCAAGGGCGATTGGACCAAAGCCCATGAATGCGCCCAAGAGCAAGACGATGCGCAGGGCGCCTGGGTCCACGCCTATCTGCACCGCCGCGAAGGCGATGCCGCCAATGCCGGCTACTGGTACCGCCGCGCCGGCAAGCCGGCGCAGAACGGCGCGCTCGCCTCGGAATGGGAGGCGATCGCCCGGGCGGTGCTGGCCGAGGCTTAGGAGCGGCTAAGCCCGTCGCGGCAGCGGCGTCGGCGCCTGGGCCGATTGGCCCGCGGCCTGCGCCTGGATTTGGCCCGAGATCTCGCCGCCGCGCTCGATCTCGATCTGGTGATAGCGCACTTCGGCCGCGACCTTGCCATTGGCATGGATGAGCAGCCGGCCGCTGACATTGAGCGCGCCCTCGAATCGGCCGCGGATCTCGGCGCTTTCGACCGAGGCCGAGCCGGTGAACAGGCCGCCTTCGGCGATGTTGATGTCGTGGCAGCCGGCGATGTTGGCCTTGACCGTGCCTTCCACCACGAGGCAGTCGCAGGAGGTGATCTCGCCGGAGAAGACGATGCCGCGGCCCACGACGAGCTTGCGCGTGGCGGTTTCAGCCTTGGCAGCGGGTTGGGCGGGTGGAGTAGGCTGGGCGGCGGCGGGTTTGGTGTTCAGCATGGTGCAACGGCTCCCGGAGGTGGCGAGCGATTTGAAAAGCGGCCGACATTAGCCGGCAGCGCCGGACAGGGCCGGAGTCAAATTTGGTACGCGACAATGGCCGAAGGATGGCCAAGCTTGCCGCGGCTCGACCGCGACCTTATACCGCGCAGGCTCTCTTATACCACATGGGGCGCTCTGCGATATGGCCATAAGCGAGCCATCTGCCGGCGGAGTCGGCGCAGCGCCGGCGGCCCAGGCGGCGGAGCGTCCGCGCGGGCGCAGCCTGCGCTCGCTGCTGGCGCTGCTCTCCTATCTCGGGCCCTACCGGCTGCGCCTCTTGGGCGCCACCATCGCGCTCCTGGTCTCCTCGGCGAGCGTGCTGATGCTCGGCCAAGGCGTCCGCCGCCTGGTTGATGACGGGCTCAGTGCCGCCGATTCGGGCCAGCTCGACCGCACCGTCAGCGTGCTCATGGCCATTGTCGCGGTCATGGCGGCGTCCACTTATGGCCGATTCTATCTCGTCTCCTGGATCGGCGAGCGCGTCGTCGCCGATCTCCGCATCGCCGTCTTCGGCCGCATCATCTCGCTGAGCCCGGCCTATTTCGAGGTGACCAAGACCGGCGAAGTGCTGTCGCGCCTCACCACCGACACGACGCTGCTGCAGACCGTCATCGGCTCAAGCGTGTCGCTGGCGCTGCGCAACGCGCTGATCCTGGTGGGTGGCCTCGTCATGATGGTGGTGACCTCGGCCAAGCTGGCCGGGCTGGTGCTGATCATCGTGCCGGTGGTGGTGGTGCCGATCCTGTTCTTCGGCCGGCGCGTGCGCGCGCTGTCGCGCCGCTCGCAGGACCGGGTCGCCGATGTCGGCGCCTATGCCGAGGAGATGATCAACGCCATCCGCACGGTCCAGGCCTTCACCCACGAATCGATCGACCGCGCCCGATTCGCCGGCCGAGTCGGCCAGTCCTTCGATACCGCGGTCGCGCGCATCCGCGTGCGCGCGCTGCTCACCGCGGTGGTCATGCTGCTCGCCTTTGGCGCCATCGCCCTCGTGCTCTGGGTCGGCGGTTATGACGCGATCGCCGGGCAGATGACCGGCGGTGAGCTTTCAGCCTTCATCTTCTACGCCGTGCTCACCGCCTTTGCCGTCGGCACCCTCTCGGAGGTGTATGGCGACCTCCAGCGCGCGGCCGGCGCCGCCGAGCGGCTGCTCGAGCTGCTCGCCACCGCGCCGGAGATCACCGCGCCGGCGCAACCGCTTTCCTTTCCCGCACCGCCGCGCGGCCAGGTCGAGCTCGACCGCGTCAGCTTTTTCTACCCCTCGCGGCCGGAGCGGCCAGCGCTCGCCGATTTCTCGCTGACGGTGGCGCCGGGCGAGACGGTGGCCCTGGTGGGACCCTCGGGCGCCGGCAAGACCACGGTGTTCCAGCTGCTACTGCGCTTCTACGACCCCACGCGCGGCAGCGTGCGCGTCGACGGCGTCGACATCGCCGCAGTCGATCCGGCCGATCTGCGCAAGCGCATCGGCTTCGTCGCGCAGGATCCCGTGATCTTCGGCGCCTCGGCCGCCGACAACATCCGCTACGGCCGCCCCGAAGCGAGCGACCGCGAGGTCCGCGCCGCCGCCGAGGCGGCCGCGGCGGCGGAGTTCCTCGACCTTCTGCCTGAAGGGTTCGACACCTTTCTCGGCGAAAAGGGGGTGCGGCTTTCCGGCGGCCAGCGCCAGCGATTGGCGATTGCCCGCGCGATCCTGCGCAATCCGGCGATCCTGCTGCTCGACGAGGCGACCTCGGCGCTCGATGCCCAATCCGAGCGCGCGGTGCAGCGCGCGCTGGAGCGTCTCGCGGCGGGCCGCACCACGCTCGTCATCGCCCATCGCCTGGCCACCGTGCTGCGCGCCGAACGCATCATCGTCATGGCGGAGGGCCGAATCGTCGCGCAGGGCCGGCATCACGAGCTCATCCGCGAGGGCGGCCTCTATGCGCGCCTTGCCGCGCTGCAATTCACCGACCGTCCGGGTTAGCAGCCGGTCAGGGCTGCAACCCGGCGCGCTAGCCTCTATAACGAGTCCCGATGCCGGCCCCTCCCCTCCGTCCCGTGCTGGTGCCGCTGATCGTCGCCTGCGCCTTGTTCATGGAGAACTTGGACTCGACGGTCATCGCCACGGCGCTGCCTGCGATCGCGCGGTCGCTGGGCGAGGACCCGCTCCGGCTCAACCTCGCGATCACCTCCTACCTGCTGAGCCTCGCCGTCTTCATCCCGCTGAGCGGCTGGCTCGCCGACCGTTACGGCGCGCGCTCGGTGTTCCGCGCGGCGATTGTCACCTTCACCCTGGGCTCGGTTTGCTGCGGTCTAGCCAACTCGCTGCCGGAGCTGGTCGCCTCGCGGGTGCTGCAGGGAATCGGCGGCGCGATGATGGTGCCGGTGGGCCGCCTCGTCATGCTGCGCAGCGTGGCAAAATCGGAGCTGGTGCGCGCCATGTCCTATCTGACGGTGCCGGCGCTGATCGGGCCGGTGCTGGGACCGCCGCTCGGCGGCTTCATCGTCACCTACAGCTCCTGGCGCTGGATCTTCTACAT